>JBDNIR010000481.1:0-13545 GCA_041688195.1 Marinobacter sp. | reverse complement strand
GCGCCCTTCCCAGATCGACCAGGCTTTGGCTGCCTGGATTTGCTCCAGTTCGTTATCGCTGGTCAGGCGACGATAGTAGGCACTCACCATATCACCGCGCTCAGATTCCGGTATGGGCGCCACGAAATCCCGCCAGTGATCGGGGAAAATCCGGCTCGCACCGTGCTGGTAAAACCATTGGATGTCTTCAGGCCGACACAGGAATATGCCCCGAAGAATCAGGCCATGCACTCTTTCCGGGTAGGCTTCGGCATATACCAGACTGAGCGTGGAGCCCCAACTGCCCCCGAATATCAGCCATTTCTCGATGTCCAGAAATTGGCGGGTTTTTTCAAGGTCAGCCACCAGGTCAGCCGTGGTATTACGCTCCAGCTCAGCAAGGGGTGTAGATCGTCCGGCACCACGCTGATCCAACAGGATGATACGAAACCTATCGGCATCGAAAAAGCGCCGGTAATAGTCCTCACAACCTCCTCCGGGGCCCCCGTGCACCACGATAACCGGTATACCTTTTGGGTTACCGCTTTCTTCGATATAGAGTTCGTGAGGCGCATCAACAGCCATGCGGTGTTCCGCATAAGGTTTGATATCGGGATAGAGGGTGAGCATAGGGCGCTCCGGGAAAAGAGTGTAACCGGAGTTTAGCTTAAGCAGACAAAAAAGGGACAGCTCAATCTCGAGGCCAGATGAACATGGGGTCAGATGAAATTTTCATCTGACCCCAAACTTACGGCTTTACTTCTTGTGGGCGCGTTTGCGCTCGTTTTCGGTCAGATACTTCTTGCGCAGGCGGATCGACTTGGGCGTCACTTCCACCAATTCATCTTCATCGATGAATTCCAGTGCCTGCTCAAGAGTAAACTTGATCGGCGGCACCAGAGCGATGACTTCATCTTTGCCGGAAGCCCGCATGTTGTCGAGCTTCTTGCCTTTGGTCGGGTTAATTACCAGATCGTTGTCACGGCTGTGAATGCCGCACAGCTGGCCTTCATAAACTTCCTGGCCGGGGTCCAGGAACAGCTTGCCGCGGCTCTGCAATGTCTCCAGTGAATAGGTCAGCGCTGGGCCGGTCGCCATGGACACCAGCACACCGTTCTGGCGGGCGGTCATGTCGCCGCTTTTAATCGGCCCATAATGGCTGAAGGTGGACGTCAGAATGCCTGAACCGGAGGTCATGGTCAGGAAGGAGTTACGGAAACCGATCAGGCCGCGCGCAGGAATGGTGTACTCAAGGCGCATACGGCCCTTGCCATCCGGAACCATATTGGTCAGTTCGCCCTTGCGCAGCCCCATCTGATCCATCAAAGCGCCCTGATGCTGCTCTTCGATATCAATAATAACGTTTTCGTACGGCTCCTGTTTGACACCGTCAATTTCCCGGATCACCACTTCAGGGCGCCCGACAGCGAGCTCGAACTTTTCGCGACGCATGTTTTCGATCAGTACCGACAGGTGCAGCTCACCTCGGCCGGATACCTTGAACTTATCCATCGTTTCGCCGTCCTCAACGCGCAGGGCGACGTTAGAAAGCAGCTCCTTCTCAAGACGCTCCTTGATGTTCCGGCTGGTGACATACTTGCCTTCTCTACCACAGAACGGCGAGTCGTTGACCTGGAAGGTCATCGACACAGTCGGCTCATCCACCGTCAGCGGCGGCAATGCTTCCACATTGGCCTGGTCACACAAGGTATCGGAAATGTGCAGCTCATCCAGGCCGCTCACACAGACTATATCCCCGGCCTGTGCTTCCTCCACTTCCACACGGTGCAGACCGGAATGCCCCATGATTTTCAGGATACGGCCCTGACGTTTTTTGCCGTTGACGCTGACGGCGGTTACTGGAGAATTAGTCTTGATTTTACCGCGCGCAATACGACCAATACCGATCACACCCAGGAAGCTGTTGTAGTCCAGCTGGGAGATTTGCATCTGGAACGGACCATCGCGATCGACCTTGGGTGCAGGCACATGGTCGACGATGGCCTGAAAAACGGCATCCATATTGTCGTCCAGGTTCTCGTGATCCATCCCGGCGATGCCATTCAGGGCACTGGCAAATACAATCGGGAAATCCAGTTGCTCATCGCTGGCACCCAGATTATCAAACAGGTCGAAAACCTGGTCGACTACCCAATCCGGACGGGCACCGGGGCGGTCAATCTTGTTGACCACTACAATCGGATGCAGGCCAGCGGCAAAGGCTTTTTGAGTTACAAAACGGGTTTGCGGCATCGGGCCGTCAATGGAATCAACCACTAGCAGCACACAGTCAACCATGCTCATTACCCGCTCAACTTCCCCACCGAAGTCGGCGTGTCCGGGCGTGTCAACGATATTGATGTCGTAGTCGTGCCATTTCAGCGCGGTATTTTTGGCCAGGATGGTAATACCGCGTTCCTTTTCCTGGTCGTTGGAATCCATGACGCGCTCACTTTCGAGCTCTTTTCGGTCCAGCGTACCGGATTGGCGCAACAACTGGTCCACCAGCGTGGTCTTACCATGGTCGACGTGAGCGATAATGGCGATATTACGAAGTTTCTCAATCACAACGGGTATCCTGCGGCATACATGATGACCTGAGAGGGTCTTGTGTGCGCGCTTTACGCGCGCATGCCGTCTCAAATCTTTAAAGTAACAGTTAATGGATAACGGCAGAGCCGAAACCAAGGGCGCGCAGTATATCGGAAACGACGCGCAGTAACTATGTTGTAGAGATATGCCTATCTGTCAAACACCCGCATTCGAATCTTTATAATAGGTCTCCCTTAAATACGCACCATAATTGTGCTTTCGATACAGTAGCGCACCATTAATGAGCGTAAATCAGGCTGTGTTGCGCTGGCACGTCGTCAACCTTGGCGCCAAAAATACTCAGAACCCGCTTAGCTGCGCCCTTCTGGCGCACAGTGGAAAAACTGGCAAACAGATTGCTTAAACGAAAACAGCTGAATAGGCAGGCAAGGAATGAAAGCTTTTGATAAGCTGCCCAAACCTGACGAAAAGGTCGGACGTCAGAGACCCCATTCTTATAATGTGTGGACGACTGATCCGGCAAAAAACGAATAAAGAACTCGCCCACGATACGGGTAAACCTACGGAGTATGCACCATGTCGAAGACACTTGATCTGATCAAAGAACACGAAGTCAAATGGGTTGATATGCGATTCACTGACAGCCGCGGTAAAGAGCAGCATGTGACCATCCCGGCCACTGAGGTCGATGACGACTTCTTTGCAGACGGCAAAATGTTCGATGGCTCATCAATTGCTGGCTGGAAAGGCATCAACGAGTCCGACATGATACTGATGCCAGATGACTCCACCACGGTTCTGGATCCGTTTACCGAAGAAACCACCGTCAACATCACCTGCGACATCGTAGAGCCTTCCACCATGCAGGGTTACGAGCGTGACCCGCGCTCTGTCGCACGTCGCGCTGAAGAGCACCTGAAGTCTACCGGCATTGCCGACAGCGC
The DNA here is from genome assembly GCA_041688195.1 of Marinobacter sp. Lineage (GTDB taxonomy): Bacteria > Pseudomonadota > Gammaproteobacteria > Pseudomonadales > Oleiphilaceae > Marinobacter. The sequence goes on along the minus strand of JBDNIR010000481.1, from coordinate 10,069 downwards.
CCTGTTCGGCCCGGAGCCGGAGTTCTTCGTATTTGATTCTGCCAAGTGGAAGATTGACATGCAGGGCTCCATGTACGAGCTCTATTCTGAAGAAGCTGCCTGGGTTTCCGGCGATGACTTCGAGCGTAACAACATCGGTCACCGTCCGGGCGTTAAAGGCGGCTACTTCCCGGTTCCTCCAGTCGACAGTTTGCATGACCTGCGCGGCGCGATGTGCGCAGCCATGGAGTCCATGGGACTGGTAATCGAAGTACACCACCACGAAGTAGGCACCGCCGGCCAGTGTGAAATCGGTGTTGGCGCCAACACCCTGGTCAAGAAGGCCGACGAAGTTCAGATCCTCAAGTACTGTGTGCACAACGTGGCTCACGCTTACGGCAAAACCGCTACTTTCATGCCGAAGCCGGTTGTCGGTGACAATGGTTCAGGCATGCACGTTCACATGTCCCTGAGCAAAGATGGCAAGAACATCTTCGCGGGCGACAGCTACGCGGGCTTGAGCGAAATCGCCATCTTCTACATCGGCGGCATCATCAAGCATGCGAAGGCTATCAACGCCTTCACCAACGCCTCCACCAACAGCTACAAGCGTTTGGTACCTGGCTTCGAAGCACCGGTCATGCTGGCTTACTCCGCTCGCAACCGTTCAGCTTCCATCCGTATCCCGTACGTCAACAGCCCCAAAGCCCGTCGGATGGAAGTACGCTTCCCTGACCCGTCAGCCAACCCGTACCTGGCGTTTTCTGCACTGATGATGGCTGGCCTTGACGGCATCCAGAACAAGATCCACCCGGGCGATGCCATGGACAAGGACTTGTACGACCTGCCGAAAGAAGAAGCCATGAACATACCGACGGTCTGCCAGACCCTGCAGGAAGCGCTGGATGTTCTGGAAGGCGACCACGAGTTCCTGACCCGTGGCGGCGTTTTCACCGAAGACATGATCGCGGGCTACATCGATCTGAAGCGTGGTGAAGTTGAGCGCCTGAACATGACCACCCACCCGGTCGAGTTCGAATTGTACTACTCAGTCTGATTTTTCGGACTCAAACTGAAGAACCCCGCTCCGGCGGGGTTTTTTTGCCCGCAAAACCTGATCACACAAGATACACGTCACATTAGCCAAGGCTGGGAGTTGACTGATAATTGGCAATTGCATAGAGTTGCGATATGGAGCCTAAACATAAGGAATGTGAAGATGCTTGCCTGCTATAAATCAGGAGATTTTGGTAAATACTTTAGAGAAAACATGAACTCTTTGGGGCTGGAAACACCCTCTGGCCTGTTTGACACTTATCAGGATGCTGTGACCAATGCGGCTTTGATGGCAAGCGCTTTGGCCGTGTTAGGCAAAGGGGCAACAATGGCTGAGCTCGCAGCAGCCACCGTAACGCTTGAAAAATTATTAGTTCTAGGTGCTATAGGTGCGACCGCTTATATTGGTGCCGCTATCGGCAGTATCGCAGTGGCGTCAGGTCGAGTGCTTGGGTGTGGCTCCCGCATGTCCGATATGTTCGTATTCACATATCAAAATAAATTGCAGTTTGAGGGTTGGAACAATTTCTACCTCGCGAATCCGCAAGTACTGGATACCGACCACAGCAGTCGAAAGTTATTTGCGGTCCGGGCCAAGCATCAGCCACTCAGTTTCGAGCTGGCGACATGATTAAAAATATTCTGTTTCTCCTTCTCGCCATTGGGCTGGTAGTTCTTTGTTGGGGGATTTATCAATTTTTTGGTGAATGGACCTCAATACTGTTCCTCACTATTGCGCTTTTTTTACTTTTTACTAGGCTGAAAACCCCCAAGTTTGGTAAGAAAAAGCGCGGACTGTAACAATTGGGCGACATGCGCTCCTCAGACCCACATCGCCTGGATAGCTGCACTCCAGGCTACCCCACCCATGAACCACATAGCCTACCAAAGGATACACGTCACGCATTAACACGCTGTAACCACATAGAGGAGCCTCAGCATTGCAAACCCGGAGAGCTCTACCGATAATCGGGCAATAGCCTCATCACAGGTAAGCACGATGAATAACGGGAAATGGGTTCTGATCACCCTGCTTGCTCTCTCAGCTTTTCCGGCTGCGGCTGAAGTCTATAAACACGCCGATAAAAGCGGCAATGTGACTTTTTCAGACGAACCTCAAAGCGGCTCAGAAGAAGTGAAGATTCGTCCGGTGACGACCATAACCTTGCCCAAAATGCGTGACCTCGAAGCAAAACAACAGCAAGCCGGGCAAAGCAGACAAGACAATACAGACCCTTATGATCGCGTAGTATTTGCCGCCCCGGAGGATAATTCTGCCTTCTGGAGCGGCGGTGGCGACATTGAATTCCAGGTCTCCAGCTCACCCGGCCTGAAGCGGGGACACCGGTTTGAAGTCGATCTGGACGGGCAACCTGTCGGTCAGAACCCGGGCGGCACATTTACTGTGCGCAACATGGACCGCGGCACCCACACTGCGAGCGTTTCCGTGGTCGATGGGCAGGGCCAGCGGGTCCAGTCCGGCGACAGCATCACCTTTACGGTGCACCGCCCCTCCGTTATTAACCAGAACCGTAATAACTGAACTTCCCCGCCTCCCGCCTCTTGAAGGTGATTCACTGAACATTATTCGCACTATTTTAGTGCGCGCGCACCTTAAAGAAGCCATACTTTGAGCTAACGAGGGGCAACTCAACCCGGCAACAAAAAAATTCTGCTCCAACCCGCACCACTGAGTGGCGGCGCACCCCCGCCAATAGGCCATGCCGCTCGCCCTTGGCGCACCGATACCGCACTTCGCATATTTTGGTTCGCTTTTTGCAACAGGGCTTGCATAACCAGGGGACGATCATGGCAATACCGGCAGGATACAAAAACATACTGGATAATCTGACCACCGCGGTACTGGTACTGAGCCCGGAACTCAAGGTCCAGTACCTGAACCCTGCTGCTGAAAACCTGCTTGAAACCAGCGTAACCCGCATCAAGGGTTCCACTATTTGCGATGTGTTCGTGGAGTCAGTAGAAGCATTAAAAACATTGCTGGCGTCATCGAAGAACGGGCAGTCCTATACCAAACGAGAAGCCGAATTCATGCTGGTATCGGGGACACGGTTTACCGTGGACTATTCAGTCTCGTCCATTGGCACGGAACCCTGCGATCTGTTGATGGAGCTTCAGCCCCGGGACCGCCTGCTTCGAATCAGCCGGGAAGAAGACATCATCTCCCAGCAGGAAACCACGCGCATTCTGGTACGCGGCATGGCACACGAGATCAAAAACCCGCTCGGGGGCATTCGCGGGGCCGCTCAGTTGCTCGACCGGGAGCTCAATGACGAGGGCCAGCGAGAGTATACCCGGGTCATTATTGACGAAGCAGACCGCCTGCGTGGGTTGGTCGACCGAATGCTGGGGCCCAACCGCGCGCTCAAGCTGGCAGCAACCAATATCCACGAAGTGCTTGAGCGGGTCAGAACACTGCTGGAGGCAGAGAGCCGCAACCAACTGGTGTTTGAACGAGATTATGACCCCAGCCTGCCGGAACTCAACGGCGACAAGGAACAGCTGATTCAGGCCTTCCTCAACATTGCCAGGAACGCCATGGAGGCCGCCTTCGAACATACGGATCGCAGCGCTTCTTCCGAACCCCCTACCATCATGTTTCGCACCCGGGCGCTGCGGCAGTTCACCATCGGGCACCACCGCTACCGGCTGGTCTGTCGGGTGGAGGTCATCGACAACGGCCCCGGCATTTCAGCAGACCTGTTGCAAAACGTTTTTTATCCCATGATTAGTGGCCGGGCCAATGGCACGGGACTGGGACTTTCGATTACCCAAAGCATTATCGGACAACACCATGGGCTTGTGGAGTGTGAGAGCGAGCCCGGACGGACCAACTTCATCATCTTCCTGCCTCTGGAGGAAAAAACATGAACCAACCGGCGCACGTCTGGATTATTGACGACGACCGAAGCATTCGCTGGGTATTGGAGCGCGCGCTGTCCCAGGCCGGAATGCATCCGCGGGTGTTTGAGAGCGGCGACAGTATTCTCGCACGGCTGGACCACGAGCAACCCGACGCTATCATCAGCGACATTCGTATGCCGGGAATTGACGGCATAGCGCTGCTTTCCGGCATTGTCCAGGCGCACCCGGATTTGCCGGTGATCATCATGACCGCCCATTCGGACCTCGAGAGCGCCGTTACCAGCTACCAGACTGGTGCGTTCGAGTACCTGCCCAAGCCCTTCGACGTAGATGATGCGGTGGCACTTGCCAAGCGCGCCGTCGCCCACAGCCGTGAGCGGAGAGCTACCTCCGAACCGGCAGTGGACAGCACTCAGCGCCACACCGAGATCATCGGTGAAGCGCCAGCCATGCAGGAGGTATTTCGGGCGATTGGCCGGCTGTCGCACTCCAACATTACGGTCTTGATCAACGGTGAAAGCGGTACCGGTAAAGAGCTGGTCGCACAGGCATTGCATAATCACAGCCCAAGGACGAATCATCCGTTTATCGCCCTGAACATGGCCGCCATACCAAAAGATCTGATCGAATCCGAGTTATTCGGACATGAGAAAGGCGCATTCACGGGCGCCGCTACGGCACGCCAGGGTCGGTTTGAGCAGTCTAACGGCGGCACCCTGTTCCTAGATGAAATTGGCGACATGCCCGCGGACACTCAGACTCGTCTTTTACGGGTGCTGGCGGACGGCGAGTTTTACAGGGTGGGTGGCACTACCGCCATCAAGGTGGATGTCCGCATCATTGCAGCAACCCACCAGGATCTCGAAAAGCTGGTTCAGGCTGGCACCTTCCGTGAAGACCTGTTCCACCGTCTCAACGTTATTCGAGTGCACCTGCCCAAACTGGCCGAACGCCGGGAGGATATTCCCCGGCTGATGCAGCACTTCCTGAAACGGGCAGCCCGTGAACTGGCGGTTGAATCAAAGATACTGCGCCCGGATGCGGAAGAATATCTGACGACTCTGCCCTGGCCCGGTAACGTCCGACAACTTGAGAACACCTGCCGCTGGCTGACCGTTATGGCCAGTGGGCGCGAGATCCACGTCGACGACTTGCCGCAGGAACTGATCCAGCAGGCCGAAACCACCACCACTGGCCGTACCTGGCAGGAAGGGCTGCAAGGCTGGGCGGAACAGGAGCTCAAGCGCGGTAAAAAAGGGATTCTGGATACCGCCATTCCGGAGTTCGAGCGCATCATGATCGAAACTGCCCTCAAACACACCGGTGGACGGCGGCGGGATGCCTCCATCCTGCTGGGCTGGGGCAGAAATACCCTGACCCGGAAGATCAACGAGCTGGGAATGGACGAAGGCGAGCCGGACGAGGATTAATTCCCCGGGTTACCATCAGAGCACTAGGCTATTCCATCAGGCCGGATTTCCAGACACACACTTTAAATCGCCTAAATAGCGGTAGCCAAGTTCGTTTTGAAAGAACCGGACAATGCGGTTTTGTGCAATGCGCTCGCGCTGGCCTACGTTGCTCATCCCGAATCCTTGGCTATCGATATAAAACTGTTTTCAAATGATCGTCTGTTAGATCAAACTCAGGATCTTTGCCTGTTAACGCTTTCATCAGCGGGACAATTTTGGTCCTGACACCCATTCCCCGATAATCAACATAGCCATAATCGCGCAACACTTCCATAACAATGGTGTTTCTGGACGAACGCTGTCCAGCCTTCATTTTCTCTACTGTCATAGAGTTTGGTAACGCACCGGGACTAATCACTTCCAGCCGATCGGAATAACTAGACACTTCGATCTCAACAAAACGTGTCCAATCACGGTGTGCAAGTGCATTGATCAATGCTTCTCGAACAGCTTCTAAAGGGTAAAACCACCGAGTTTCTCGCCTCAGACCTTCATCTATCTGATCCGACTCTTGAGAAATAAAAGGACTCATCGCCTCCATAAACCGCTCGATGATACCGCCATCAACTAACTGTTTGTCTCCATTTTCGATATCCCAACGCCCAACCATTGGACCATCAATGATGTCATCCAGTGCAGCTTGGTATTCTTTATCCTCACCATTAAATGCCATTACCCGCAAACCTGCCTGTTTAAGATAGCGTCTTGGGCTTTTACCAAATAACACCAAGCCAGCTATAGTGCAGCACACGCTGCCAGCTGCTTCGGTCAAAAAGCCAAGTCCAAGTAGCCTTGCTTGCCACTCCTCAGGTCATTTAGGTACATCTGGATCTCGCAAAATATCTTTTATATAGTTGGTTAAACGAGCGTCATCCAAGCAGCTTATGTCGGTGCGTGGTACAGGCATCACCTCGGTGTGCAACATTCCCCCTAACTCAATTTGCTGTTCTCTGGTAGCTAGCCTGGAGGTGGTTCCTACTCGAATGTATATTTCTTCTTTACCTCCATGTCGTACAACATACGGTTTAGAAATTCCCGTAGGGAAGCTGACTACAGCAACCAGCTTTCCATCATCCAGCCTTACCTCTTCGTAGAAAGGCAAAATCATCGGGTGAATCTTGTCTTGAAAGACATTCATTACCCATTCTTCAAGGTTTTGCCTCTGAATACCGCTAATCGTTCCATCATTTTCCACACCCAGCAGCACTCGGCCGCCCTGAAAGTTGGCCATGGCAACCACTTCTTTTGCCAACTGCTCGGGCCAAATATCATCGCGTTTTAACTCCACACCAGAGTTTTCACCATTGGCAATGATTTCCAGCAATTCTGTTTTTAACATCGTTCTCTCCCAAGGCTGTAAGGTGTTTAGCTAAAGCCGTATTTTTCACGGCGTTGATTGAACGCACTCTTACCGCCTTCCAAAATATCTGCCGCCAGTTTTTGTACTTCTGGCATATCAATCGCACCTTGTTGTTTTGGCAGGATTAACCCTTTGTTGTCTTCAACACTCAGCACGCCAATCCACTCAGCGTCACCAAACACCGGAATATTGGCGTTGTGGGTTGCGAACAAGAATTGGCGGCTTAACTTGGCTCTGCGAAGCTCAGCAACAATACGCTCTGCAATAAAAGCGTTATCCAGGTTATCCTCAGGCTGATCAAGGATCAGCGGATCTTGGTTATCCAATAACAACAGATGCAGAACAGCCGTACATTGTTGACCGGTCGATAAGTCTTCGATGAGACGGAAAACAACGTCTCTCTCTCCATGCGCCACATTAAGTTCAATGCCCATCGTATCGGGAAGAACCAGTTCTTCTAGCGCAAGAAGTGTGCGCTCTGGCAAACGGCTTAACGCTCGTACAACTGAATCCGAGATGCTGAAATTAACGGTTAATTCTGCCTCGCCTTGGCGAATAGTTGCGGCTAGATTAGCCGGTGAAAACTCACCTTCTAGTACCCAAGCAAGCCTTTTCGCGCCAACGCCCTCTAGGTTGCAGTTACTTAGAAAATCCACCAACACCTGCCGATTGCCTTCAGAATTCAAACTCAAGCGCACCTTCTGCTCCAGCTTGCGAGTTAGCCGCTTCACAGATTTTTGCATGGCACTGGCGCGAGCACTGGTTTGCTGATCCAGCTCCAGCAATAGCTTTTTACGCTGATTATAGAGTTCGTCGAACTGCGCTTGCCTACTCTGCAATGCAGTTTCCTTTGGCCGAATCTGCTCAATTTGCTTCAGCAAGGTTTGATATTCAGCACCAATTTGCCGACCTGTTTTACCTTGGCTTGCCGGTATGTCTTTAAACGCATTTTCCAACTGTTGCTCTTCTGTACGCAGCATCTCCAACAATTGCTGCTGAAGAGGTAGCAGATCATCCGAGGCTTTTCCGGAAAGCTGTTCGAGCTGCACTAAGCATTGGGTAAGCGAGGTTTTTAAAGCTTCCAATACTTCTGCGTATTCCGGCGAACGTGAACACTCATTCCGGCTGAACGTGAACACCTTTTTTCTTAACGCATTACCCACCGAGGTTTGTACCTCGGGTGTTCACGTTCAGTCAATTTCCTGAAGTCGTTTTCTCATTGATTCTCCATTCAGAGCCCAGCGATGGGCGTTATGCATCAGCCGGTCCAGGATGGCGTCGGCCAGGGTGTTGTCACCGATCGCGGCATACCACTGATCGATGGGCAGTTGGCTGATAATCATCGTCGAGTGAGTGCCGTGCCGATCATCCATGATCTCCATCAGGTCGTTTCGGTGCGCCGGGTTCAGGGCTTCCAGTCCCCAGTCGTCCAGGATCAGCAGGTTTATTTTGGCCAGTTGGTTCAGGGTTTTCTGGTAGGTGCCATCTGCTTTGGCCTGTGTCAGCTCCAGTAATAGCCGGGAGATCCGGTAGTACCGGGCACTGAGACCGTTCAGACAGGCCTGATGGCCAATGGCACAGCCCAAGTACGTCTTGCCGCTGCCACAGGGACCGGTGATCAGCAGGTTTTGTCCTCGTTCCAGCCAATCGGTCTGGGCCAGCCGAGCCACTTGAGCTTTTTTGAGATTGCGCCGGTGCTGGTAGTCGATGTCCTGAACCGAGGCCCTGAGCTTGAAGCGGGCCTGGCGAACCAGACGATCCTGTTTTCGGTGCTCTCGGGTCTGGAACTCCCGGTCGAGTAACACTTCCAGGCGTTCGGTGAACGACAGCTCGTCATAGGTGCCCGGCTGGTTTTGTTGATGTTCCAGGGCGGCAGCCATGCCGCCCAGCTTCAGCTCTCTCAGTCGTGTCAGGTGTCAGCGGCCATTAAAGTTTGATAAATCCATAACGGTACAGTGCCGATTCCAGGTGATGGCTTTCTCTAAAGTTTGATAAAAATAAGCCCCAAAAACGATGGCTCCAGTTTTATGAAGCCGCGAGAGACAAGGAACAGTGGGTTTTATCAAACTTTATTGTAAATTATCAAACTTTAATGGCCGCTAACAACACCTGGGCATCGAGTTTCTGGAAGTGGGCGACGATTATCTTAAGGCCCGCATGCCAGTGGACAACCGCACTGTCCAGCCCGCCCGTATTCTCCACGGTGGCGCATCGGTAGTGCTGGCGGAAACCCTGGGCAGCGTGGCAGCCAATCACTGCCTGCGCAAAGAAGGTCAGGCAGCGGTAGGTCTGGAAATCAACGCCAACCATACCCGCTCCGTCACCTCTGGCTGGGTCTATGGAACCTCCAAACCGCTGCACATCGGCGGCTCCACTCAGGTCTGGGAAATTCGGATTGAGACCGAAGATGGTAAACTGGTATGCATGTCACGGATTACCATGGCGGTGATTGACGCGCGTTGACGGGGTTTGTTCAGCCCGTCAGCCCCATACTCTCCGGATCCTTCTCGATACAGCGATCCAGCAGGGCCAGGTACTCGGCTTTGGCCTTGCGCTTGGTCTGTTGGTGAGCCTTCATGTTCAGCTTCTGGAACTGCTGAGCGAGCTCGTTTGCACGGGCCATAAGCTGCTCCGGGGCAACAATCTCGTCGAGGAAGCCTGCGGCAACAGCGCCTTCGGGGCTGTAGATTTCAGCGTTGATCACCGAACGATAGAAATACGCCGGTGCCAACCGGTGCCGCGCAATTTCAATGCCCGCATGGTGCATGGTCATACCAATGGCCACCTCATTCAGGCCCAGCTTGAAACTGCCCGCAATGCCAACGCGGTGATCCAAAGACAGAAGGATAAAGGCACCCTTGGCAATGGCATGACCACTGCAGGCGCCAATGACCGGTAACGGAAACGCGGCCAGGCGACGAGTCAGTTTGGAGCCAATGCACACAAGGGCAGACGCCTCTTTCGGGCCTTTCTGCATTTCCTTCAGGTCATAATCGCCGGAAAAAATACCCGGTTGCCCGGTCAGGATAACCACGGCTTTGTCCTGCTCGGCACGATCAAGCGCCTGATTCAGCTCCTTGAAGACCTCGTGGCTGAGCGCATTTGCCTTGCCGTTACTGATAACAATTGTCGCGATGCCGTCACTCAGTTGGTAACTTACCAGATCGGTCACTGGCCTATCCTCTTGCTGGTTGTCGTCAAACGCACTATAGCAGCGCCGATAGATCACGTATTCGGACTGTTGAGCGACCATGGGTCCCGGCTTGAATGAAATCCAAGCGGATTCAAATATCTCCCTCATTTCCCTCAACTTTGT
>JBDNIR010000480.1:0-14376 GCA_041688195.1 Marinobacter sp. | reverse complement strand
GGTGCTGGCCGTCGCCTATCGCCAGTTTTCCTGGAAGATGATGTGGGAAAGTTCCCGGGACACCGTCAAGGTAACGGCCATGGTATTCGCCATTCTGGTCGGGGCCACCGCCTTCTCCATGGTGTTCAGCTACACCGGGGGTGACTACCTGCTGGAGGAATGGATGCTGCAACTGCCCGGTGAGAAGTGGGGTTTCCTGATCCTCACCATGATCATCATCCTGGTGCTGGGCTTTTTCATCGACTTCGTCGAGATTTCCTTCATCATCGTGCCGATTCTGGCCCCGATCGCTGAACTGATGGGCATCAACATGCTCTGGTTTGCGATCCTGATTGCGATGAACCTGCAGACCAGCTTCCTGACGCCGCCGTTCGGGTTCAGTCTGTTTTACCTGAAAGGGGTATCGCCGCCCGAGGTCAAAACCACCGACATCTATCGCGGTGTCATGCCGTTCATACTGTTGCAGATTATGGTGCTGATCGCTATCCTGATTTTTCCTGCGTTCTTTGGTATGTCATCGACCTGAGATACCAAACTCAGGTTCGATGCGCCCTATTACCGTTTTAGTTGTTAGGAGACAACGCACCTTGTTCAGCCTGACGGTTATGATTCTCGCATCCATATTAGTCGCAGTCACCGTGCTGGCGAGACTGCCCCTTCACGAATGGTGGATACGGGCGTGTGAGTTCCCCCGGCTTCAGATTGCCTCGGTCGCGCTGCTCATTTTTGTTTTGTCCTGGTGGGCCGAGGATCCCTGGCGCTTACCCGCACTTGTCATGAGTGGCTTTGTGATCGCCATTCAATGCTATCGCATTCTGCCCTGGACACGTCTATGGCCTATTCAGGTTCAAGCGGCCGATGCTGGCAATGAAGACCGGTGTATCACGCTGCTGATATCAAATGTGTTGACCCCCAACCGCAATTCAGCGGCCCTCACGGAGCAAATACACCGTTTACAGCCCGACCTCGTTCTGACACTTGAGTCTGATGACTGGTGGCAACAAACCCTTGATGCCAGCCTGACCAATGACTGGCCCTACACGGTCAAAATCCCTCTCGATAATCTTTATGGCATGCATCTCTATTCACGCCTGCCATTAACGGAAACAGAAGTTAAATACCTGATTCAGGATGACATACCGTCAATTCATACCTGGGTGACCTTACCTTGTGGCGAACGTATTTATCTCCATGCCCTGCACCCCCGGCCGCCAGCACCGAGCGAAAGCAAAGAGTCGCTCTGGCGGGATGCAGAGCTGCTGCTGGTCGGTCAGGGTATTCATAAGCGCGACCAACCTACTCTGGTTGTCGGCGATCTCAACGATGTCGCCTGGTCGCGCACAACCAGACTGTTCTGTCGGGTTAGTGGCATGCTGGACCCTCGTTGCGGGAGAGGCATGTTCAGCACATTCCATGCCCATTATCGGCTGTTGCGCTGGCCTCTGGACCACGTATTCACCAGCGAGCATTTCACCCTCAAGCACATGTCCCGTATCAACGACATCGGGTCTGACCACTTTCCGATTGTTGCCACGCTTTGCTTTCGGCCTTCCCGGGCAGACGAGCATGAAATACCCGAAGCCGATGCCGAAGAAGAACAAAGCGCCCAAGAGACGATTACCGAAGCAAAATCCCGGGATCAGGAAACCTGAATACCGCTAATACCGCGTCCCTCCGCTATAAATGACCCCGTGATTACATCCTCGTCAGAATTAACCTCGGTTATTGTACTTTCGCAGGAGTTAGCGGATCGTTAACGGGTAATTGACATATTAATATAGGTCAATCGTGGCAAATATCGTGACGAGACGACCTGAGACTCTAAGGAGAGGAATCTATGCTTTACTGGGCGGTGGTATGTCTTATCGTAGCAATTATCGCGGGTGTTCTGGGCTTTGGCGGTATCGCCGGCACTGCGGCGGGCATTGCGAAAGTTCTGTTCTTTATCTTTCTGATTCTGCTTGTGGTCTCTCTGGTGATGAATGCCATGAAGGGACGTGGGCCAAAAGTATAGGCCCACTGCTAAGCGACTCGCCCTGACGGCAGTCGCCTAGTCAGCCGGTTTCAGCTTGGATGATCGGCGCCTGCCCGAGGCGCTTGCTTCCTCTGTTTTACTGGAACCGGCTACCATTCCATCAATCACCGCCATTTCCTGTGAACTCAGTTCCCGCCAATGACCGGTTTTAAGCCCCGCCAGCTCGATATTCATCACCCGCACACGTTTGAGCTTCAACACGTTATATCCGAGATACTCTGTCATTCTGCGTATTTGCCTGTTCAACCCCTGGGTCAGGGTAATCTTGAACGTCGCATCTGACGTGCGCGCAATTTTACAGGGCGCGGTAACGGTATCCAGAATCGGCACCCCTGCCGCCATAGCACGCAGGAAAGCCTCATCAAACGCTTTGTCCACCGTTACCACATATTCCTTCTCGTGGGCGTTGCCGGCCCGCAGGATTTTATTCACGATATCGCCGTCGTTGGTCAGCAGGATCAGCCCTTCGGAGGGTTTATCCAGACGCCCGATCGGAAAAATACGACCACCACGGAACTTAACCGCATCGACAATGTTGCCATAGATCTGCGGATCGGTCGTACAGGTGATGCCTACCGGCTTGTTGTAAGCGAGGTAGACCGCCTTGGGCTTGGCCCGCAAGGGTTTGCCGCGCACCTTTACATTATCATCCGGACCGACTTTCAGTCCCATCACGGCGACCTGGCCGTTAACCTGCACCAGTCCGCCTTCAATCAGCCGGTCAGCTTCACGCCGGGAACACAGGCCAGTTTCGCTGATGTATTTGTTCAATCGCGTGGTGCTGGACTGTGCCGTCATAACCGAAAACGTTTCCTAGATGCCCTGCTCTGCTTTGGGTGGTGGTGTGTACTGATAAACCCAGGTTTCGGTGAGTGGCTGGTCACCGATCTTCAGGTACAAACGAATATCGATCGGCGCTTCCGATTCTCCCGGCACCAGATCAAACATGGCACGATAACCATCAATGGCGTCCAGCGGACGGGCTGAGGTGATTTCCACATCCCCGCGGCTCACAGTAATGACAGGCTCGACCTCCGCACCAGGGCCCAGCATACCGATAACTCCACCGGCGAAGTCAATAGCAAAACGCCAGGAGAAATACGTGCGCTCCTGGCCAACAACGCCGCCAAGCCCGGTACGGGTAGCCCGTGTTACGGCCAGCTCGTGGGGCTCTGCCGGCATGGTATCACCCCAGGTCAGCCGGTAGGACATCAAATGCTCTTTGCCGGGCGTCAGCGGCGTCTCAGGATTCCAGAACGCCACAATGTTATCAAACGTTTCATCCCGGGTTGGAATCTCGACCAGCATGACAGCGCCCTTGCCCCAGTCCTCGCCAGGTTCCACCCAAAGGCTTGGCCGACGGTCATAGTAAACACCATCGTCCTGGTAGTTGGCAAAGTCGCGATCCCGCTGCAACAATCCAAAACCTTTCGGATTATTATCCAGAAATGAGTTGACCTGCACCTGTCGAGGATTGACCAGCGGACGCCATATCCACTCGCCAGCACCGGTCCAGAGCGCAAGGCCGTCAGAATCGTGAATTTCCGGACGCCAGTCATACCCCATACGCCGGTTATTTTCACCAACCTGATACATACTTGTCAGGGGCGCAATACCAAGACGTTCGATGGTTTTACGGGGGTACAGAGCAGCGCTGATCTTCATCACCAGGTTGCGGCCCGGAAACAGATCAAACACGTAAGCGCCGGTGATGCTGGGAGAATCTAGCAGAGCATACACCGTGAGCTTACCGGAACCCGATACCGGCTTTTCAAGCCAGAACGCGACAAACTCGGGAAACTCCTCCTCCCGACCCATGCCGGTATCAATCGCCAGCCCCCGGGCTGAAAGCCCATACTGCATTTCTTCCCCGACAGCACGGAAATAACTGGCACCCAGGAACGCTGCCAAATCAAGTTTAAAGTTGGTGTGAAACTGGACACGGAAGCCGGCATAGCCCAGGTCTTCCGGTAAATCCTCCAACGATTGCTCGCCAGAATAGCGAAAATAGTCCGGATCATAGCCCAGTTGCCGGGCCTCGCCGTCGATCACTTCGTAAATCTTTACCGGGGTCTGGAAATACAGCCCAAGATGAAAAAGCTGAGCGTGAAAAGCGCTACCCTCATCTTGCCAGAGTGACTTTTCAGAGCGGAACTGAATTGCCTGATAGTCGTCCCAGGAAAGCTGCTTGAGGCTTTCCGGTGTGTCACCCTTGCGGGACTCATAGGATTCAGAAGCCAGCGTATGAGCATGCCCCTTGAGCCAGGCGAAATCGAATGTCCGGGCCTCACCAACGGGCCTGCCCATTGCAAGCCGACTGGTCAGCAGCGCGGGCACGGTCAGTCCGTAAGCACTTAGCGCCGCGGCCATTTTTAAAACAGTACGCCGATCCATAAGACCCTCTCCAAGTGTTTAATGGCTTTGCTCACAAGGACTGGCAGGTTAAAGGCCAGGTTCGTCGTGCTCCCTGTCCGTCGCCGTCAGGACGAGTAACCGACGGCCCCAGAAACTGTCAGGACTCGCCCGCCAGGCGGTCTGATGCAACCAGGCCAGCGACTCCTTGTCGCGGCACAGGTGGCTCAGCTCACTATTGGTCAGGGCATCCGGGCCTTCCTTCATACACAGGCGGGCCAATCGCTCATGAGTGTTCAAGCGCACGCTGCTACCGTGCCTCCTGGCCAGAGTCTGGTGCAGGTGGTTGAGGCGGGGTGACAGGACGGCTTCCTCAAATCGGGTGAGACCCTGCACCTGAGGCAAAAGACGACGTTCGTCAACGGCGTCCTCCAACAACTCCGAGGGTCGAACTTCCTCCGGAATCAGCAGCATGCGGTGCTTCGCCATCACCTTACCAGCGCTGACACGACTCAGCAGCACCGAGGTGGGCGCTGCCAGAACCAGCGGTATCGCGACCGGCAATGACCATAAAAAGAATAAGGGGTCCAACCAATAAGCAAATCCCGACCAGGCCAATCCCGCCAGCATCCCGGGAGACTGGTTTACCAGCGCCTCCCGCCAGGTGGTTTCTTCTGTCCGGTTCTGACCGGCCCAACTCAGGGAGAAATTCAACATCGCACCCAGCACGTATCGGCTGTGAGCAAGCATACGCACCGGTGCCAGCAACACCGAGATGAGAATTTCCACAACAACACTGCCCAGCAACCGCAAAAAACCACCGAACATTCGCGCCTGGCGACTAATCAATAGCGAAATAATGGCCAGAAACTTGGGCAGGAATAACAACACCACGGTACTCAACGCCAGCCCGATAGCCCATTGCGGGCGCCATTCCGGCCAGAGCGGGAAAAGCTCCTGATGGCCTTCGGGAAAATAGTCGATGGGGGATAGCGCCAGTTGCGTTGCTTCCGCCGTCGTCAGTACCAGAAAACAGAACCAAAGCGGGGACGCTAGATAAGCCATAATACCGTTGAGAAAGGCCATTCGGTGGGCAAATCTTAACTTGCGCTCAAACAACATGATCCAAAGGTGCTGGAGATTGCCCTTGGACCAACGCTCGTCACGGGTCAGTTCATCCGCCAGGGTGGGCGGCGATTCTTCAAAACTCTCACCCAACCCGGGTTCCAGCCAGACTTCGTAGCCTGCCCGGCCCATGTAAGCTGCTTCAACAAAGTCATGGCTCATGATCGGGCCACGAAACAAGCCGAAGCCGGGCAACTTGCGAAGACCGCAGTGCCGCATGAATGCGTCCACACGAATGATGGCGTTGTGTCCCCAAAAAGCGGCATCGCCCATCTGGATAGCCGCCAGACCGGTAGCAAACAGCGGTGAATAGACCCGGTTGGCAAACTGCTGAAGTCGGGCGAACAGGGACTGGCCGTTAATTACCGTGGGGTTGGTTTGCAGAATCCCGGTCGCCGGTTCCAGTTCCATCAGTTGCACCATTGTGACCAGAGTGCGCCCGCTCATCACACTGTCGGCATCCATTACGATCATGTAGCTGTAGCGACGGCCCCAACGGCGGAGGAAGTCCGCCACGTTACCACTCTTGTAGTTCTGGTTCAGAGTGCGCCGACGATAGAACAGCAGCCCCTCGGCATTCAGTTCATCACACATGCTTTGCCAGTCGGCCTGCTCTTCCAGCCAGACATTCGGATCCCGACTGTCAGACAAAATATAGAACTCGAAATGTTCTAACCGCCCAACCCGCTCAATATCCCGATAGACCGCTCGCAAACGCCGCAGGGTACGTTGCACGGACTCATGGTAGATCGGCATGACAATGGCGGTTTTTGCCAGCGGCGTCGCGGCAAGCTGGTCGGCACTGTGGCGTCTGAGCAGCGAGTAGCGGTCACCACCGAATAACCGCAAGACAAACCCGTACATCGCTGTCCAGAAGCCGACGGCAATCCACGCGTATAACAGGAAAAACACGGCGACCAGAGCTTTCTCAATCCAGGTATCGCCGTGGTAAGGCAACACCCATAACAAGAAATAGCAGGCCACCAACGTTTGACCGAATACAAAAAGTGACAGCAATGCACGCCGCACTGTGGCTACCCCATGCCATTTCAGGCTGGTCTCCGGGCGGGGCGCCAGCGATACTGCCGGGCGCTGTGATGAGCCTGCCAATTCAGGCATTGCGCCAGTATCCTATGCTGCCGCGTCTAAGCTCCGGGCGTTGGGGGGGAACGTCGATGGCGGGCAGGGAAAAATACTCGGGAATGAGATCCATCGCGCGGGCTATTGCACCCTCACTGCCTTCTGCCAGGGCGGCATCCACCAGCTGCAAGGCCCGCCGGCAGACATCGTTGGTCGGCTGGATACCATAGCCTTCCAGATACGCCAGTACACGGTCAAGCGCCTGCTGACACAATGCTCTTGCCATAATGACACTCCGTCCTTGCGTGTTTGATTTACCGAGCCTGCCTTCGCACACCCGAATCCGGTGGCAATTCATAGGTCCAGGTTTCGGTCAACGGCTCCCCATCCATGCTCAGGAAGGCCCGGACTGACATCAATGCCGCCGGGGCTGGCCGAACCAGCATCGACAACCTCCAGCTTTTGTCCGGCTCGCTATATTCCACAAAGTGTTCAAGAATCTCGACGTCGGCTGCACCGGTAACAGAGCTCACCACCGAGGCCTGAGCGCCGAGAGTGTCGAGCTGACCGCCGGCAAAATCGACAATGATGCGATAAGCACCCTCCACAGTGCCGCCGCCGACCCGATTGCCATCCCCGATAAATGTTTGCATGGCAGCGGCGGAAGGCTGCCCGGCGATAGACGCATCCCCGAAGTGCAACGTGTACTCACGGGTGATCTCTCCACCCGTTCCCACCGGCTCTGCTGGCCGCCAGAACGCGACGATATTATCGTTGGTTTCCGACCGGCTGGGTATCTCCACCAATACGACCTCACCTTTACCCCAATCGCCTTTGGTCTCGACCCAGGCACTTGGACGTTTATCATATCGGGCTTCAAGGTCCTCAAACCTGCCATAATCGCTATCACGCTGCAGCAACCCGAACCCGCGGATATCCTCGGTCTGGAGATAGCTCATTCGCAGACTGTGAGGATTGATCAGGGGCCGCCAGAGCCACTCGCCCGACACCCCGTTGTTGACAAGCAAGCCATCCGAGTCATGGACCTGCGGCCGCCACTCGCCGGGGGGCCGTGGGGTATTTTCACCGTAATAGAACATGCTTGTCAGGGGTGCGATGCCCAACAAGCCCACCTCACGACGCATAAACAGGGTGGCCGTCACCTCAACGCGGGTGGCTTCCCCCGGGAACACCCGAAAGCGATAGGCCCCGGTCACGCTGGGACCATTCAACAGACCATATACCACCATCGAATTAGCATCGGCTGACGGACGCTCCAGCCAGTATTCGATAAATGCGGGGTATTCCTCACCGGAACGCAATCCAGTATCAATCGCAATACCCCGGGCAGACACCCCAAAGCGATTGTTCTTGCCGACTCCCCGGAAATAACTCGCACCTGCAAACGACAGAAACTGACTCTGAACCGTCGCCGTTACCATCGGGAAGGTCAGACGGAAACCGGCATAACCCAGGTCGGCGGGTATTCGTTTGGCCAGGGTATCGTTCGGGTAGTTAAAGTTAGCCTTATCGAAGGGCACTGGCCGCACGCCCTGCGCATCAATTTCGTTAATGGCAACTGCGTGGCTGTAATACGTTCCGGGCGAGGCCATCATCACCCTGAATTTTGAACCCGAAGCGCCCCACAGACTGAGTTCAGGATTGAAGCGTATCTCTTGGTACTGGTCGTAAGTCAGCTCCTGCAAAAATTGCGGAACTTCCACCGGCGCCCGATAGGGCTGCTGCGCCAGCGTCCTCGCTTTGTCGACAACGATACTGAGGTCAAACGAGGGTGCAGCCTGGGCCGCTTGATTAAAAAATACAAATAACCCGGCCCCGAACAGGCCCCGAACAAACGCTAAGGACATTCCATCTCCAGAAGTATCAAACCCGCAAGCAGAAAAACGGCAGGAATTCAGTAACCGCGCCATCAACTCGTCAGTGAACCCCCCATATAACAACGATGGTTCACCTTGCTTCAAGTGACAACTATGTAAGACACAACAGAAAATACGTAGACAATCCTGAGTTTAGACTACTTCAGGTTGATAGAAAGGGTCAGCGACACGTCCGGCGTGTCGGGTTTTTGCATAACGCTGAGAGAATCCCCGAGCATGCGGCCGACCCGAAGGCCAGCCGTCAGACCGTTAGACTTCAACTGCAGGGCAATTTCAGCCGCACTGGCGGTGCCTCGCAGATCAGACTGGCGCTCCGTGGCCTCCACCCACCCTTTGAGCAGTGACAAACGCACACTGGAGTGAATATTCGACAGCACAAGCAGCGGAAACCAGGGACTGATGGCGTCGAGACGTAACCAGCCGCCCTGCTGGCTATACATGCCCTGGCCGGCAAAACCACTGATCTGGGACGGCCCGGCAACCAGCATATACTGGGAACCCGGGATTACATCGGGGCTGTACTGATAATGGCCTTTCAGGTTCCAGTTCCAGCGTCCAGTGGGCTGACTGAGAGAACCCAGAAGTGTGTATTTGCGATACTCGGCATCAATATTGGTGCCGGGCCAAGGGTCGTTATCAGCGCCGAGCGACGTCAGCCCTCGCTTCATTGACACGCTGCTGAACGCGGAGGTACCAAAAACGCCGATATTGCAGTTCATCTGGGTCTCAAACCAGAAAGACGACAGATGCCGGCTGGCGTCATCCACCCGCTCACCCTCGGTAAAGGCCGTATTTGCCTCCGTCGCCAGCCCCATTAGCGCGTCAAAACGCAGATCGCCCAGCTCGAACATATGACGCCGCAAACTGGCATCCACGGCCTGGCGGTCACCGCTGATCGCATACTTGCGGCCGCCGCCGGTGGCAGAGTCTTCGTAATCAGATAGATTGCCGTTAATGATAATCGCCCCCAGGCTGGACGGAAATGAGTAGCCAAAACCGTGGTTGCTACCTTCCGCATGGCCTGCCAGAAAGCGGTTGTAACGAAGAGACAGAGCATCATTACCGCCGGTGATATCACTTGCGGCCAAATCAAGACTGCCCCTGTAATCTCCGTTAGTGTTGACGGTGTCGCCCCCAAACGAAATTCGATCCCCCAGCCAGGTAGGGTCTGCAGGGCGGATTTCGATATAGGGTTCGGACGCTCTGTTCGTGTTTTTATCGGGTTCGTCCGCTGTCGCTGACTCGGAAATGATGGGGAAATCCCGGAGAGAAAAATCAAACACTTGCAGGTCATTTTCCGATGCCCACGTAGCGGTACCAGTGCTCAGCAGGCAGCACACTACGATGATGTTCAGCAACGATTTCACGCGGTCATACCCTTTACACTTTCCTGACATTGAAGGTGACTTGCAATGTACGGGCAGACGGCGGTTGAATCCAGCGAATACAGGTTAAAATTTCAAATCCTTACAAATTTAATTTTCAGCCAAAACATAATGCTACATATAATACTGAATGTAAATTCCTGAATCTGAATGAGTGATTTACTGTGAACAAAAGAACGGAATATGTCGCTACCCAGGACAGTTCTAAATTCAGCAAGGGACGATTAAAGGTGGGCCGCGCGCTCGGTCAGGCAATCCTCCGAGCCCATTTCGAACTCCCGGCATACCCAGGGCCGGTGCTCGTAGATGCGGCAAAGCATGGTGTCGCGGTCCAGCGCGGCACACCAGCCATCTTCAAGACGCGCCATGACCTCGCCACCCCATGCGTCAGTATCCACATAACGTTCAGGTACACCGGTGTCAGTAATCAGCATCACTTCAAGACGACAGCAACAGGCGAGACAGGTTGAACAGGTTACGGCGGGTTCCTCCGAGCCTGTGGTGGTGGGTATTTTATAGGTAGGGTGGTCACCCTGATGACGGGCCAATGGGGACTCCTGTAATCGGATTTCGACAGTTTGCCAGCTCAGCCCGGGGCGTGAATAGCCGCTATCCTGCCTTGGTGGGGCCCAACCTGGCCCATCGGCTCTGCCACCATGCTAAAGCGCTTGCCGCCAGTGCGTTTGGCCGCGTACATGGCATTGTCCGCGTGCCGAACCAGTTGCAGGTCATCCTCGCCGTGCTCAGGATATACCGCAATACCGAGGCTCGGGGCAGCGATCAGTGTTTCCCCGTCCAGGGTATAAGGTTCACTCAGACTGACAACAATCTTCTCTGCCACCAGAATAGCGTCTTCCAGCTTACCGATGCGATCCAGCACAATGGCAAATTCATCACCGCCCAGACGGCCAATAGTATCGGATTCACGCACACACTGCCTGAGGCGGCATGCGACCTCCTGCAAAAGATGGTCGCCTATGGTATGGCCAAAGGTATCGTTGACCTGCTTGAACTTATCCAGGTCCAGATAAAGCACCGCCAGCCGCACGGAATCTCGTCGCGCCCTTGTCAACGAGGCTTGCAAGCGGTCCATGAACAACGCCCGGGTTGGCAGTTCAGTCAGTTGATCGTGTTGCGCAAGGTATTCCAGGCGGGAATGAGTCCGCTTGCGCTCCACCGCAGTTGCCACCTGGCTCGACACAAACTGCAATAACTCTCTGTCCTGCGCGGTGTAACGCACGGTCCCGGAATAATCCTGAACCACCAGAGCGCCGATGGTATTAGTGCCCGTAATAAGTGGCACACCAAGCCAGTCCAGTGAATGCGGCCCTGTCACCATGCCAATCTCTGCCAGCAACTGCCCGGCAGTATCCGGCGTTAACAACAGGGCTTCACCCGAGCGGATAACCTCAGCACTGAGAGTGCCGGATTTCAACGGTATCGGTGACCGGGCCTGGTCGCATTCACCAACGTAATACGGAAAGTCGATTTGGTCATTAGCAGTATCGTAAAGCGCCACAAAAAAATTCTCTGCAGACAGCAACTGACCAATCACCTCATGCACCCGCTTGAACAGTGGCTGCAGATCTCCCGCCGCGTGAGCCGCTTCTGATATCGCATAGAGCGCTGCCTGCACCGCCTCTGCGCGCTTGCGTCCGGTGATATCCCTGGCCACACCTACCCTTACCTGCTCTGCTTCAAGCCACCGGGTAGACCACATGATATGTACAATACGACCATCTTTACGGAGATAGCGGTTCTCGTGATCGGGCGAGGGGCTGCCAGAATTAATGCTCTCAACAATCACCCGGGTGGCTGCGTGATCGTCGGGGTGCATCAGCTCAAAGGCGGTCCGGCCAATCATTTCTTCGGGGCGGTAACCGAAAACCTGTTCACTAGCAGCGCTAACCGATAAAAAGCGACCGTCTATATCCACCACACAGACCACGTCCAGCAGCAGATCCAGCAGTTTTTCGTTGGGTATGAGCGGCTTCATATTCATAGTCTAACTATACAGCATTAATCATTACTGCCGTTTGTCTGATCATCCGGTGCTTCAGGTTTACCCTGAAAATCATGATTCGTAAACACCTCTGTCAGGATGGACTGCTCGATAAAACCTTTCTCTCCGGGCCGTACCGGCACCCTTATCAGGATGCCTGTGCTCAGCAGCAGCCTCAGAACCGAATCCGATATCACGATGTTTGCTGGCAACCTGTCGAGCATTTCGTACATTAATAAGATCCTGTTGTGATCGGTTCTATAGAGTTGTGATCGGTTCTATAGAGCTGCGAAGTTTATCTGGGCGTCACTCGCAATACCTGCCCATTAGCGCTATCCGTCAATAAATAGACCGCCCCGTCGGGGCCGGTTTTCACATCCCGGATACGCTCGTTCAAGGACTCAAACAACACCTCGACATCCCGTGCTTCGCCCCTCTCCAGGCTTACGCGATGAACCCGTTTGGCAGCCAGCGCGCCTACCAGCAGATCACCCTGCCATTGGGGGAACAACTCGCCGTTATACAGCGTCATGCCGGAGGGTGCGATTGAGGGCGTCCAGTAAAGCAGCGGCGGCTCCATTCCCGGGCGGTTTGTGAAAGGTGTCACCCGGGCGCCAGTATAGTCGAGACCAAAACTGGTGATCGGCCAGCCGTAGTTTTTGCCGGGCTCAATGAGATTGATTTCATCCCCGCCTTTCGGTCCGTGCTCGTGGGCAATCAGACGGTTCTGTTCGCTGTCATAGATCAAGCCCTGCACATTGCGGTGACCGTAGCTGTATATTTCCGGCAGCGCGCCTTCATGGCCCGTGAAAGGATTGTCGGCAGGTGCGGATCCGTCGCCGTTCAGTCGCACAATGGTGCCGATATGACTGGCCAGATTCTGGGCCTCTTCCCGGTAATCGAAGCCGTCCCCGAGAGAAAGCACCAGCGTGTCATCCGGCAGCCAGGCAATGCGACCACCGTAATGGGCGGTGCCAGCTTTGGCCGGCTGGACCCGGAAAATTTCTTCGGTATCCTCCAGGCCCTTATCTCCCAGTCGCGCCCGGGCCAAACAGGTGTGGTTGGCTGCCGGTGTGCCGCAGGCATAACTGAGATAAATCTGTTGGCTGTCCGTGAAATCCGGCGCCAGGGACACCTCGTTCAACCCGGATTGGCCGGAGGCAAACACCTCAGGCACGCCGGACAGCGGCTCAGGCTGTAACTTGCCATCCGCAGACAGCATACGCAGTCGTCCGACCCGCTCCGTTACCAGGGCACGACCGTCCGGCAGGAACGCGATCGACCATGGGTGTTCAAGCCCCTCGGTAACCACTTCCACCCGATAGTCCGGTGACTGCTGCGCAAAGGCGTGCCCTTCGGGTAACATCAACCCGCCAGCCAGAATCAGGACAAGCGCAGTGCCATAGCCTTGAGAGCGATGAGAACCGGGCGAGGAAGCGCCGACCAGGCGTGCAAACAGCCACCCGGACAGCGCAGCGCCAGCGAGCATAGCCAGCAACCCACCGCTACCCCGCGTAGCGGCGATTAATGTCGGCATCGGCGCCAATGCGTTCGCCACACTGAAGGTCACCCAGAGCCCCACGGCTGCCGCCAGAGCACAAACCGGCGCTTGCCAGCTCGCACCGACAAGACGGCCAAGCAGCAACGCTGTGGTCTGGGACAGCAAAAAACTGACACCAAACAAAACCCCGTACAAGGGCGCAAAATTAACCAAATCCTGCAGACTGGTCTGCAGGCGCGCGCCCATGCTTATGTCAACGCCCAGGTTTTGCAGCGCCAGCAGATTAAACTGGGTTTGAATCAAGCTGCCGAGCACGGCACCAAACACCAGGGCCGCAATAAACGCGGCCAATATCCTCCAGCCACTCCGAGGTAAACTCATTGGCAATTTCCGGGTGGCATCACCACCCATTCGGGTTCATCGAACTCGCCGATCAGCTTTATTTCACACACATCGGCCGCGCTGCGGATGATATCAGTCACGTCCTGATTATGGTGCGATTCCATCGCATCGCGGGCAGATTTACTTTCCCAGTGGGCAATAGCGATCAAAACATTCGGGTCGTCTATCTTACGATGCAGTTCGGTACCCCGAGCACCTGGTGCTTGCTGGATGATGTGGCTGGCACGCACCCAGGCGTCGGCATATTCCTCAGCCGTGTGGCCTGACTGGATGTGAACTTCAAAGATGTATTTCATTTCCACGCCCGCCTTTGTGCCGGAAAATAATAATACCCGTCTTACATTCGAAACCTCTATAACATCAACTACCAGAGGTAGCTTCTTCGATTGCATTGGTCCGTAGCGTCGTGAGGCCATAGCGGACATCAGGGATGATCTCCAGGAGGACATCCAGTTGTTCCGGACTCATCGTCTTCATGCACCTGATCTCCGTCACGACGCCAGCAGACCTCAAACAATTGCTGAGTGTACGCCCTGAGGGCAACTTGTTGCTCAGCTTCTCGGTATCCTCACACTTCAGTGGTATGGTCACAAATT
>JBDNIR010000479.1:0-7457 GCA_041688195.1 Marinobacter sp. | reverse complement strand
GTACCCCCAATACCGATTCCCAGCATGCCCGGCGGGCACCAGCCGGCACCCATCTGGGGTACCATTTTCAGCACCCACTCCACCACAGAATCCGACGGGTTGAGCATGGCAAACTTGGACTTGGCTTCAGAGCCGCCGCCTTTCGCTGCCACATGCACGTCGACAGTATTACCCGGCACGATCTTGTAGTGGATGATCGCGGGCGTATTGTCTTTGGTATTGGTGCGTTTACCGTCCGGGTCGGCCAGAATGGATGCGCGGAGCAGGTTATCCGGGTTCATATAGGCCCGGCGGACGCCTTCATTGATAATATCGTCCAGCGCCATGTCGGCGTCCCACTGCACTTCCATACCCACCGTGACAAACACCGTCACGATGCCGGTATCCTGACAAAGCGGCCGCTTGCCCTGGGCGCACATGCGGGAGTTGATCAGAATCTGTGCCATGGCATCTTTCGCCGCCTGCGACTCTTCCTTTTTATAGGCCTCATAAACACCCTGGATAAAATCCTTCGGGTGATAGTAGGAAATAAACTGAAGCGCATCCGCTATGCTTTCTATCAGGTCGTCCTGGCGAATCGTCGTTATCATGGCAATCTCATCGTTTAGGCGTTTTGAATAATTTGTCGCAGAAATGGGCGCAAAGTTTACCAGCGAGCCACTATCATATACAGGCTTTCCCGCCAGCATCGGGTTCCTGAGACTGGCCTTTGCAATTAACAGGGCCGCTGGGGTTAAATCCGGACCGACCAACCATCTCCAAGGAGCCAATCGTGAGCGACTTTATTGTTACAGACATTCAGAACCGGACGCTGGTCGTTCGCATCAACCGACCCAGCCGCAAGAATGCCCTCACCCATGACATGTATACCGCCCTGGCGGATGCCATTACCGCCGCGCAGACAAATGACGACATTCGCTGCATCCTGTTCACGGGAAATGAAGCATGCTTTACCGCCGGCAATGACCTGAGTGAGTTTTCCGCCGGCATGCCGGGGGACTTCAAAGATACGCCTGTCGGGCATTTCCTGTTTGGCCTGGCCAATGCCACCAAACCGGTGGTCGCGGCCGTTAATGGCCCCGCCGTAGGCATCGGCACTACCATGTTGCTGCATTGTGACCTGGTGCTGGCTGGCAGCAACACCCGGTTCCAGATGCCGTTTGCCAACCTGGGCCTGTGCCCGGAAGGCGGCTCAAGCCTGCTTCTGCCACACTGGCTGGGCCGGGTGCGCGCCGCGGAACTGTTGATGCTGGGCGGCACCTTCACCGCTGAGGACGCCTACCGGATGGGTCTGATCAACCGTATCTGCGACCCGCTGGAAACCGAACAGGCCGCCCTTAAACTGTGCCAGCAACTGGCCGACCAGCCTCCTGCCGCCATCCGGGCTACCAAGGATCTGCTGAACCGCTCGAGCTTGAAACCCCTGGAAGCCACCATGCTGGCCGAAGGGGAATTGTTCGGGGAACGGCTCAAATCACCGGAAGCCGCCGAAGCCTTCAGGGCCTTCGCCGAAAAGCGTAAACCAGACTTTTCTGGTTTCAAGTAGCCTGCTCGCCTCTACTCGACAAACGTTGTAACACCATCTATTTTTTAATCAGGCCAAATTCTAAGCACCCGTTGGTGAGAATCACACTTTAGAGCGATCACCTATTGCCGTTCTATCGCTATAGTCAGATCATTAGAAATCGGCACAAAGCGCTGGCCGGAATTTCAGATAACTCCAGCCGCTGGCAACGGGCTTACCGGTCTCAACCGGCCCCGTCAGCAGCTGATAATAACGACACAACAACAGGAAAGGGTTCCCCCCATGTTCAAGAAAACTCTAATAAGCGTTGCCGTGGCGTCCACATTGGGGCTGACAGGCTGTTTAAGTGATGGCGGTTCGGGATCTAATGCGGATCCGGATTTTCAGATCAGCAATCCGGAGATTGATGGCAAAACCTGGCCAATTTTTAACCCAATCACAGGTGCACTGCCACTGCCGAACGATTTGATTTTTGATTCAGTTGCTGGTGACGGCTCATTCAGAGTTGCCGATACATCCCCTCCTGTTACAACGGCCCTGAACGGCCTGAGTGGCGCCTCTACCGTGGCGCCTGCCGTTATTCGACTTAACGGTCAGATTGATCCAGACAGCGTTGATGCCCAAGCGGTGATAATGACACCGTCGGGTCCTCTGCCCAACCCGAACCAGAACGTTTTCCTGATCGAACTGGCTTACGCCAGCGGTGACCCGGTTCAGGGTCTGAGTGGACAAGAAGCACCCACCATTCCACTGGCTTTGACAGCGCAGGTCGCTCTCGGAGCAGCGACCGGTCCAGACCTCAGCGGGCGCAACCAGATGCAAGCCGGGGCTTATCTGGCCGGCCTGATTTCATCACCCGAATATACCGCCGAGGTCGTTACACTTGATGGCACATCGGCTATCCGGATTAACCCCGAGAAGCCTCTGAATCCGCGTAAGCGTTACATTGCAGTGGTCACAAAAGAAGTTCTGGACATCAATGGTGATCCGATTATTCAGTCACCAACCTATACTGACATCACGACCATCGGTGCGCCTCTCGGTAACTCAGCATTAGGCCCCGTCAGAAATATCGTGAACGGCCTTTGGGAAACCATCGCAGGTAATTATTTTGGGCTCAACAACCTGGGTCGTGCGACACCGCTGACAGTTGACGATATCGCGATTTCTTACAGTTTCACCACGTCCAACGACGAAAAAGTGTTGCAGTACATCGCAGAGCCGGCTGCATGGTTCTCGGACCAGCTGACCACGTTCGTCAAGGTATCTGCTGCAAAAGCGGCCAAGACAGGTGGAGCAACGGACTTTGCGGGAACGCTCGCAGTCGTCAACGGCGCAATTGCAGCTTTCCCATCGGCTGAAATTAAAGCGGCCTTGGGCCCCGTATTCGCGAATCCGCCACCTGCAGGCTGCGATACTCTTACTGGCCAGATAGCTATTGACTGCGTGGGCTTTGCACTAGCCAACACACCTGCGGTCCGTGGTGGGTTTGCTGACCTGCTGCCAACGCCGAAGGCCCGTTCAGTCACTCTAGACTTGGCGGGAACTAATGACGTAGCACTTACATCTGCTGTCGTCAGCCAGGTTGCACCTGCGGGCAGTGTAAACCTTGTCCAGGGCACCATCGCTCTTCCCTACTACCTGGGCACACCGAGTGGCACCAATGGCTCACCCATCAAAAATGTGTCCTGGAAAGCTGACAGCGGTCTTGCAGCCGTGCTGAACAACTCGTTTTCTCCGCTTGGCCTCAACATACCTCAAGCGAACCCAGCAACGAGTACCGTCGCGAACTACATTTTCCCGTTCCCTCAGGAAAATTCGGTTACTACCGTACCTATGTTGGTCATGTACCCTTCTGACGGCGACGTCAGTGGCGGCACCGTTATTTACCAGCACGGTATCACGACAGATCGTAGTGCTACCCTTACTTTTGGTAGTGCACTGGCGGCTACAGCTAACGTGGCTGTTGTTGCGATTGACCAGCCTCTGCACGGTATTGCACCGTTCTCAACAGCAAGCCAAGATGTCCTGGCTGGCCGGTTATTGACCGCCGGAGGTCAAACCAATGATGCGGCGACACGCCAAGCAGTTGTCGCTGGACAATTGTCCCTTGGCGCTCTGCAGCAGATTGATAGCGCATGTGGCGCCATTATGGTCGACTTCTCAGATCCTGCGAGTATTGCTGCAGGAAAGGCAGACGTACTGTCGGGCGTCTGTGGCGCTGGCGCCGCGACCACTCTTGGTGGCGCGATCTCAATCGAAAACACAGTTGCGACGGCGGGCAGTACCATTCCTGGTATTGCACCAACCGCCAATGAACGCCATTTTGGTTTCTTTGGCAATGCCGCCAGCCAACCAGTTCAGATGAACTTTGACCCAGCCAGTGCAGCGGGCGTTGGCCTGTCGGGCAGTCTGTTTATTAACCTGACCAACTTCCTGAACGGACGCGACAATCTGCGTCAGGGTTCGGTCGATATGATGAATCTGCGCGCAAGCCTGGGTGCCATTGATTTCAATGGCCCTGCAGCCGGAGGAACATTGGACACAACAAACGTCTACTTCGTTGGCCATTCTCTGGGCACGATCAACGGCTCGCCGTTTGTAGCGGCCTCCAACCAGAACCAGATTGAACTCGCTGGTCCTAGTTCAGGAAAAACCTCAGACGACGTCGTTGCAGCCAACCTGCTGACACCGGGCGGCGGCATTATCCGCTTGCTGGAAAACTCACCGTCTTTTGCTCCAACGATTCTAGGTGGGCTGTCTGCTGCCGCGGGTCTTGAGCAAGGCGATGCCAATCTGGAATTGTATTTCAACGTATTCCAGGCGGCCCTTGATACCGTTGACCCGATTAACTTCTCGGACAACCATCTCGCGGCAGGCACCGGAATCCTGCTGTCTGAGGTGCTGGGTGACCAGACCATCCCGAACAGTGTGAATGAGGGCGAAACCCTGGGTAACGCTTTCCTGGCGCCACTAGCAGGAACTGAGCCGTTGGCAACGACGCTTGGTGCGACCGCAACGACGACCGCCGGGACAAGCTTGCCAGCAATCACGCGCTACACTGCAGGAACTCATAGCACACCGGTGTCGGTTGATAACCTGGATGTATTCTTGGAGATGGTAGGCCAAGCAAATGCGATGATTATGGACAATGGACTTTCAACGATGGTTATCGATGACACTAATGTGCAGTAGACTTTACTGACCAGTAGTAAAAAAGCCGGCTTTCGAGCCAAGCCGTTCACCTAAAGTGGATCTGAACGGCTTGGCCCAGCCCCAAAAGGCGCTATACTACTGGATATCCAGCAGTATGGTGCCTTTTTTCATAAGAAAGAAATCTTGCCAGAAGGATTGGACTAGGGCTCCCGCGAGAGGTATGAGGGAGCTTAAGTCAACGCAGGCAGGCGTCAGTTAGAAGAGATTACTTGTCTGGATGAGCACGTTAAGGCGAAATCATAAAAAAGGGCCAATGGAAAATCCACTGGCCCTTTTTAACTATCCAACCGGCTCAAGCCAGATCCACTTTAGGTGAACGGCTTGCTTTCGAGCCGGCTTTTTTTGTGCATGTGTCCCATCTCTCTATCCGCTGACATTCCGCAGATAGAAAGATTTACCACAACTCGCCCGCGAGAAATATGCACACCCAACGTGAATAAAACCTGAGCTGTAAATTGCTTAAACGCGCTTATCCGGAAATACTGCTATGCCCATTAAGAGCGTCAACATCTGCCGCCGATTGGTTGTTTCTGATTTCATACCAATCCAGGATGCACCTTCGAATTGGCCATTCTCGTGTAATGGCGTTATCCATCGGTAAAAAACAACCATGGGCCACTCTGTAAACTTTCTGAACATTTATCGCCCTACCCTGTGAACAGGAACTGGGTATCATCGCTGATGATAGCTTTAATCATGCGGCAACCACGATTCAATCCGCCACTCTCCGACTACAGGTTACCAATCAGCACATCACCTTCACTGGCCACTCAACTCTCGGTGGCCCCGGGTTCTCCTGTCTTAACTCCACGTCTGGCGCACTATCTGATCTCGTCTGGTTTCATGGGCCCTTTAAGACGAATCTAACGAACAAAAAAAGCCGGACAACGTCCGGCCTTCTTATACTGCTGAACCCAAAAATTTACTGTGTGATAGTCACCTCGCCCTGATCACTGGTTGAAAGCAGGTTTGCCATGATGTCGGACTCTTTAAACCAGAACTGACGATAGTTCTTGTCAGAATAGCGCTGGCTCTGATCCACGAAGTATGGCGAATTCTCATCGGTCGACTGTGAGTAACTGGTCAACCCGAAAGCGACCGGGCCATCATCCGTAAATTCCAGTCCGAAATGGAAACTGGTACCACGAGCTATCGACCAACCTTCACCAGCCTCGTTTGAAAGACCTGCCGTATCACCAATGGTGGTGGGCGCGAGGCGTGGGAAACGGGTGTCCTCATCGACAGTTGAAGTCACAACACCGATTGCATTGAACGTACCATCGACACCACCATCACCGCCATGCCAGGGAATTGGCGTAAAAATCTGCACCGCAGGTGCGCCTCCAGGCGGTACGCCACCAGAGGGTTGATAGTACTGAATATTCCCCAACGTTTCGGTATAGCTAATCCCACCGGCATCCAGCGCGTCCAGGCCGTTAGCCAAGGCGATCAACATGGCATCATCCGCCGTGCCTGCGTTGGCAGGCGAGGGCGTCGAAGGCGTAGCGACCGGGTTCGCCGAGTCAAAAGCAACGGTCAGGTCGGTATCGAAACTGCCGCGATACTGTCCAATAAACACCCTGAACACATGGGCGCCTACACTGTCGAGATTGTACAAACCATCCCAGGTTTGCAGGACATCGCAGCCTCCATTTACCGCACGAGCGCCACCCATTGCGTTGACTGAGGTAGCACCAATGGTTGCACAGCGACTACGAAGCTCGGTCAGGAACTCGTCTGCATACCAACTGCGGTTATTGTAGATAACATTAATCAGATCTTCGGCGCTGAACTTGTCATTTATTCCGGCGGGTGCCGGAGCAGTCGGAGATACCGGACCTTCACTCATCGGAGCGCGTAACATCGAAATCCCAAGTCGGGTTCTCGGATTCAGCGGAGTTTCCTCAGAGCCAAACAGCGGCGAGAAGCCAGTCAGGAACTGATCTGGGTTGGTGGACCAATAGCTGTCATTGGAGTTCTGAACCCAATCGGTACGTTGCAGTTTTGGCTTACCTTCGAAGGGCACGAGACCGGTGCCACACTCGCCAGGAATCCAGTCATCGCGGGATTTGCTGCCGTCCAGCAGCGTGATCCCGGCCTCGAACAATTGATTGAACGCTGGGCTAGCACTGCGCTTGAAGTTAAGAACGGCGATGGATTCCGGCGACAGATTTGGCACTGAACTGCTGTCGATATAGTAGGCATTACCTTGATCATCGGCATAGGTCGAGTTAGTCCAGATTCGAAGCCCGGCTCATTTGTAGCCAGCTATCAAGCAAGCGCTCGGAATCGGCATTGGCATCCCGATAGGTATAGGCGGCGGGCTTGCCGTTGACCAAACCATTGCCTCCCCAAGACGGGAATGCGCCATTGGCTAGGTTGGCCGCCAGCATCGGACCGTATTCAGAGAAATAGAAAGTACGTTCAATCACCGCAGGTTCTACCCCACCTATGTTGACTTCAATCCGAAACGTTTTTTCGGTGATCGGTTTTTCGACACCGTCTTTGATGTAAACCAGATTGTCCCCCGGCTTCAGTTCCAGTTCATACCAGGTGAACCGCCGACTCGTCGTTACCGTGTGGGACCAGGCCAGGTTCTCATTGAAGTTGATCAATGGAATAGCAGTACCCAGCAAACCAGCGCCATTGATATTCAGGTAACCCGGTACCGTCAGCTGCACCTGATAGAGGCGGCGGTGGCCGGTGTAAGGGAAGT
>JBDNIR010000478.1:0-9230 GCA_041688195.1 Marinobacter sp. | reverse complement strand
GAATTGGAAATTCGGGCGCGTAGCCCAAATTATCTTTGGCTTTTTCAACACTGGCCTGGGAATGCCGAACATCGCCTGCCCGAAATTCCCGGTACACCGGCGGCTGCTCGTAAGGGCAACCAAGGCCCGTCAGCGCATACGCAAGGGATTCAAACAGAATGTTCAGCGTGGTGCGATCACCCACCGCCACGTTGTAAACCTCGCCTCTTGCCGCCGCAGGCGCCGTGGCGGCCAACAAGTTCGCCTGCACTGCATTTTCAATAAAGCAAAAATCCCGACTGGTTTCGCCATCGCCATTCACATAAACCGGCTCGCCCGCAATCATCGCCGCAGCCCACTTGGGAATAACCGCCGCGTAGGCGCCGTCCGGGTCCTGGCGCTGGCCAAACACATTGAAATAGCGCAGCCCCGTGGCCTTGAACCCATAGGTGCGCGCAAACACATCGGCGTAGCGCTCATTCACATACTTGGTCACCGCGTAAGGCGACAGCGGCTTGCCAATCACCTCTTCCACCTTGGGCAGGGCAGGGTGGTCACCGTAGGTGGAGCTGGATGCGGCATAGGTAAAGCTTTGCACCCCGGCATCCCGCGCGGCCACCAGCATATTCAGAAAGCCGGACACGTTGGCGGTATTAGTGGCAATGGGGTCGTTTATGGAACGGGGAACAGAACCCAAAGCGGCTTGGTGAAGCACATAATCCACACCCGCGCAGGCGTTCTCACAGTACGCCAGATTTCCAATATCGCCTTCAATAAACCGAAACCTGGCCCAGTACACCGGTGATTAACCAAGTTTTTGGGTTCATCGAGGAGTGATGTACACAGTGCGCGGTACGGAATCGTCGTGTTGTAACTCTTAGGAAAATGCAGTGAACGTTATTCAATAATCGATCCATCGTGCGGGTGCGGGTAAACCCGATTACAGCACTCAGGGCTACAAAGACAAGATTACATCTACGATACGCTGGGCTGCGTGGCCATCCCATTTCTCGGGAATAGCCCCTTGCTTCCAGTCGCCAGCAAAAAGCTTGTCCATCGCGGGCCTTATCGCTTTTGGGTCAGTACCTAATAACTCATTGGTGCCACACGTTATCGTCTCCGGGCGCTCTGTATTGTCCCGCAGCGTCATACAGGGCACGCCCATTACCGTGGTTTCTTCGGTAATACCACCAGAGTCCGTCAATACAGCTTTGGCATGCTTAACCAGATAATTAAACTGCAGATAACCCAACGGCTCGATCAAATGCAAACGTGGATGGCTAATGCCCATGTTGGCCAGCACCTTCGAGGTTCGTGGGTGCACTGGAAAAACCAGTGGTAGGTCACCGCTGTGAGCAATAATCTCATCAATCAGTTCTTTGAGTTTATGCTCCTGGTCAACATTTGCCGGGCGGTGCAAGGTCATTACAAAATAGCATTGCGGCTCAAGCCCCAACTCACCCCACACCGCGGGCTGCTCCAATCGATGCTCATTGGCCCGAAGCGTGTCGATCATAACGTTACCGACAAAGTGAATCCGCTCGTCACCGATACCACTCTTACGCAAATTCTCATTGGCCACTTCTGAAGTGGTAAAAAAATCATTGGTAATCGCATCGGTCACAAGCCGGTTGATCTCTTCGGGCATACTCCAGTCATTACTGCGAATACCCGCTTCCACATGAGCAACGTTGGTATGAAGCTTCTGGGCCACAATGGCACACGCCATGGTGCTGGTCACATCGCCCACCACCAACACCAAGTCGGTTGGGTTGGCCAGCAAGTGCTTCTCAAAGCCAACCATAATGGTAGCCGTCTGTTCGGCTTGAGTGCCGCCCCCTGCACCCAGATTTGCGTCGGGTTCGGGAATATTCAATTCTTTAAAAAACCCACCAGACATCTTCTCATCGTAATGCTGGCCGGTGTGTACCAAGCAACAGTCAATAGCGTGCCCCTGGGCTTTTGCCGCCTTGATCGCGTGAATAATAGGGGCGACTTTCATGAAGTTGGGGCGAGCGCCTGCGATTAGCGTAATGTGTTTCATAATGTGCTTTTCCAAAATGGGGGCAGAAGTTATAAGCGATTGAAGGCAACACGAAACAGGAACCGCACTAAATGAATCTGACGCTTTATCCTGGTAGGCTCCTGCAACAGCCGATACAACCATTCCAGATGATGCTTTACCCACCAGACAGGCGCTCGTTGCACTTGGCCCGTGTATACATCAAAACTGCCTCCCAACCCCTGATACACCGCTGGGTGCCGACGCTGCATCTCCTCCATCAGCAACTCTTGTCTGGGGGAACCCATAGCTACAAAAACCACATCGGGCTTTTCTTCAGCAATATCGTCAATCAGCGCCTGCTTGTCTGCATCATCTGCGAGAAAACCGTTACGATAATCAATAATCCGAATTCCAGGATGCTCAAACTGCAATTTCGCAACAGTTTGCGCAATAACCTCATTCGTGGCGCCGACTAGGTAGAAAGTTTTATCATGATAATGAGCACGGATGATGTCCAGCCAAAGCTCACACCCTGGAATCTTAACCACATCCCCGAGGCCTTTCTTTTTAAGGCCCATTACCGCCCCAATACCATCCGGATAACCCACGTTGCGGTTGATGATACTCCGAGTTTTCTCCGTGGCGTGCAGGATTTTCTCGGCATTCACAGCCACTAGCAAGCTGTGGTTGGCGAAAGCGAAATCAATCAGGGCATTACGGGAAGGAGGGGCAAAGACCTTCACCCCATTCAGGATTTCACTGTGCATGGGTTTCCAACAAATAATAACTCAGTGCATTGAACATAAAGGCATTGCTCCATCTCATATAAGATATCTTTGAACTGATTCCTTTCTTGAGCTGGTAATAAAAATAACCTTCAGGGGCCTGCATATTTGCAACCGTCCAGCTTGCTACCTTTTCACATAACCTGGCATTCGAGTGCCACTGCCGGAGCGCACTCAAGGTTACCCACAGCTGCCCGGGGCAATGGATGTCTATGGGGTAAGTTTTGTCGTGGTAGTACTTAGGGGTGCCGTCTTCCAGGAAGAAATGCCCCAAGTAGAACTCAAGGCCTTTTTCAAGATGGCTTTGATAGCTATCATCCTCACAAAACCGAGCATAATGCACAATCGCATCTAGGTTATAACCTGTGTGGAAGCTATCAATCCACGATTGCACAGGCAGCAGACCATACACCCAGGAACCATCCTCAGATTGGCCTTTGCAAGCTGCGTTCACAATCTGCCGGGCAGCGGATTTGTATTCATCGTTGCGGGTATAGTAATAGCAATAACTCAGCAGCTTGGCACCCAACAAAGAAGCATTATAAACGGTATTGTTACCCTCTAGGGGGCTATAGGAAAGAATAAACCCGCCTTCGTGGTCTGTACGGTGAAGGTCTTTCAACACAAAATCGGCAGCAGACAGGGCAGTTTCAAGGTATTCCTTGCTGCCTGTCACCTCATACGCCTCGAACAAGGCGGTCGTGCAAAAAGTAGTCGCCACAACGGTGGGTGTATGTGCAGGGAAAAAAAACAAACGCCTTGCCTGCCAATCGAAATTGTAACCCCAACAAGCCCCGGAATAGCCCTTGCTCTGGAGGCTAAGTAGAAGTCCAGCCACTTCATTGACTTTGCTCATCAATTGCTCTGGCGTACCAAAACGGAGATCCCCTTTAACTGCAAGCTTGTAGAGATTGCAGTAGCCATTCAGCAACAGCCCGACGCCTTTGGCGTTGTGCTGCTTTGGCACAAGCAGCAGGGGCCGCAAATTGATGGGGGAGCGTTTGCAGAGCTGAATCAGCACCAGCCTGGCAATATCCCAATGTTTGAATGGCGTGGCTTGGAAGATTCGAGAATTCAAGCCATCGTATGGATCCCAACCGGCGAAGTTTTCAGCTTCGCAGTAAGCTTTTAAATCCAAAAAAGCACTATTCGGCGAAAACGTCATAAGGCGCGCTTCCATTTTTGATCGATTCAAGCACTAAGAACGAAGCCTTAGTAACTGCATAAATATCTTCAAAGTCAATGACGCTCTTCCCGTCTTTTAACAACCCATTCACAAAAGCCGAAACCATTTCAGCTTGGCCTTTATTTTGGTTGACTAGCTTTTTCTTGAATGGTTTACCGTTACCGTAAATCTTTAACGTTTTAAAATCATCGATAACGGCACTACTACCCGACGCGAACACCTCCAAATACTCTTTAGACAAATCCTTCGAACCATTGGCATAATATGCCACTACACCAGTTGAACCATTCTCGAATTGAATAGATATATTAACTGTGTCATTCAGATTATCAGCATCAGGCACTGCCATTGCAGTAATCGTTTTGGGTAGACTACCGTTAATAAAGGTAAGCAAGTCAATAAAGTGACACGCCTCGCCCACAACTCTACCACCTCCTATCTCTAAATCCTGAATCCAAGCGTCCTTGGGTATGGCACCCGCATTCACACGGAAAATCATCGCCATTGGCCCGGTGCCTAGCTTTTGTTTTAACAAAGTGGTTAATGGTGAAAACCTGCGGTTAAAGCCAACCATTACAGCTTTCTGTTTAGCTTGTTGCAGGCCAGTAATTGACTCTAGTTCATCAAGTGTTAAGCATAATGGCTTTTCTACAAATACGTTTTTATCAGCTTCTAAGGCTTTGCTTACAAACTCGGCGTGGGAGTCATGGCGGGTAGCAACAAAAACCGTATTGGTTTTCTCGTTAAAGATATCAGCTTCTTCTGTGGCGCAAAAATTAAACTTAAACTTCTCTGCCACGCGCTTTGATGTCGTCCCTGTGTTGGCTAAAACGCCAATTCTTTGCACTTGGGCATCATCAGGGATATTCGGCAACAAATTGCCTTGTGCATAACTGCCAGCACCCACAAATGAAATATTCACCTTACCTTGTGGCGCACCTTCACTGACTTTAATCAGCTTCTTGCTCACAGACTTTTGCGTATCGTACTTTAATGCAATGCCAATATAAGGTTCGGTTTTATTCGCCACCATATCAAACGCTTTGGGCGCATCGTCAAAGGTAAATTCATGAGTCGTTAAATACGCCAAATCAATTTGGCCTTTTTCAATTAACCGCTGGAAAGCCTGCATATTGCGATTTTCTGTCCAACGGACATAAGCCACTGGGTAATCTATACCCTTTTCTTCATAGTTAAGGTCATACCGACCTGGCCCATACGAGCAGGCCATTTTTAATGTTAGTTCTTTTTTATACCAATAAGGGTCGCGTTCAAAACCTGTGGGCACTGCACCTAACACAACCACAGAGCCTTTTTTTCTAGCAATAACACCGGCGTAATTAATTGGGTCTAGGCTGTTGGTTGCTGCAGCAATAACCACCGCATCACAACCTATGCCACTAGTAGCGTGGTTTATTTTTTCATCTAACCCTGGGGTGTCTCGGGTAAAAGCAGCATCTACAATGTTGTTTTTATTAGCAAGTTCAACCGAGCTTTGCGAAATATCCACACCAATTACAGATACGCCAGAAGCCTTTAAAATCATACAGGCAAGCTGGCCCAGCAAACCCAAACCAATAACCACACAAGTCTCACCCACGCGCAAATCAGCTTGGCGCACACCTTGCATAGCAATACCGCCTAAGGTGTTATAAGCCGCATGTTGTAAATTAGCATTATCACTAAGAGGCACACACAAATTTACAGGCACAGCGACAATCTCGGCATGGTTTGCGTAACCAACACCTGCACAAGCAACTAAATCACCAATAGCAAATTCGGTAACACCTTCGCCTACTTCAATCACCTCCCCTGCGCAGCTATAACCTAAAGGCGAATAGGCATCGAGTTTTTTCATCACCGCACGGTAGGTTTGCACAGGGCCTTGTTTTTGCAAAGTATCTAGCACTTGTTTAACTTGCTGAGGCCTTTCTTTGGCTTTGCCAATCAAACTTTTGCGCGCCGCAGAAACAGTAGAACCTTCAGTGCCACCACTAATAATAGAGTAATGGTTTTTAACAATAACCATCCCTTTACCCACCTGTGGGAAAGGTAAGTTTTGGATGATCATTTCGCCTGAGCCGAGCTTTTGTGTTAATTGTTGCATGTTTTAATCTTCAATATATTGTTTAAGTGGCAAGAACTTACCATTTTGTTCTTTAAGTATTTTATCCGTAAAAACAATCTGATAACGACATTTGCCTAAAAGTGATTGTTCAAAGTGTTCGTTAAAATGTTTTTCAATTTGGGCATCAAAACCATCGCCTTTAATTAAGTAAACTTCGAGCTCACCTTTTTGTTTTTGGATGTACTGCATACCGTTAATGCAATGATACAAATCGCTGTGTAAGTTAAGCGCAGTAATTGAAACGTAAGAACCATCGGATAAATAAATTTTGTTTTTATCCCAGCGACCTTGAATTTTCTTTATGAGTGGCAAATGCCTTTTACAATGCTCACAATAATCACCAGCATATTCTGCAAAGTCGCCAGTTTTGTATCGTATTAAAGGCATGTAAGGGTTGTGCAAGGTTGTGCCAACCATCTCACCCACTTCTCCCTCGTTCTTTATTACTTCGCCTTTCTCATTAACCAACTCAAAATAACCATAGGTTGGCTCAATATGAATAGCATCGTTTCCGGAACAAGGGCCGCCCAATATTAATTTTTCAGAATGACCATACCAGCTGTATAACTTAAGATTCAAAACCTCGCAAATTAGCTGACGCTGCAAAGGCGTAACGGCTTCAGAGCCACACAAAAAACCTTTAATAAAGGATGTATCTTTATTTTCATTTTTCAAGAAAAGTGCAAATTGATAAGCGCTGCTAGGGTAAGCATGGATAAACTGAATATTATGCTTATATAGAGCTGTATAGAGAGCTTCGTAATAGTCGACATCAGTATTAAACCCATCAAAGATCACTTCTTTTCTAATAGGGTCAACAGTATAAACTTGTCCTTTTGGCAAATGCTTATTACGAATAACACCTCGAAGCTGACCTTTCCAGCCTATATTCGCCCACATCGAAAACATCGTGTTTAATTCAAACACATGGCGACTTTTAGGAATAATTAACTTTAGAGGCTTGCCAGAAGTGCCACCAGTAGTGCCTTCAATAACTTTAGCTTCATCTAAACCTTCTAGTAAAAAATCATTCCACTGTGCCATAACAATATCTTTGTCAATTAACGGCACATGTTTTTCAAAAGCCTCAAAGCTATCAATGCTCTCTTTAATAGAATTTTTATAAAAAGGCACAGACTCTTTCGCCTGATTAACCACCTCAAGTAAAGCTTGAGTATTATCAAACGTAACTCGATTTTTTTTAAGAAATTTTTTGTATCTAATGAAAGCAAACCCCAAAAAACTAGGGAAGATAAAATTAAGCTTGGCTAAAAATAATAGAGATCTAACTTTCATCAGTTAGTTACACTGT
Source organism: Marinobacter sp. (assembly GCA_041688195.1). Lineage (GTDB taxonomy): Bacteria > Pseudomonadota > Gammaproteobacteria > Pseudomonadales > Oleiphilaceae > Marinobacter. The sequence continues at coordinate 1,835 of JBDNIR010000478.1, read as the reverse complement.
TAAATATATTAGTCATTTGCTGACTAGCAACACTCACGTCATAGTCTTTAATTTTTTCAGAAGCGTGGCAAAACTCTAGTTTCTGTTGCTTGTTGGCAAGAAAGTCCTCTATCTTCTCTGCTAAATTTCCTGCTTGCCCTGCACTAAAAAGCAAATGGTTATCATGCTCACCTAAAACATTTCTATTTGCCTGCAAGTCAGAAGAGATAATCGCCATTTTTGCGGCAATAGCTTCTTTTAAAACCACGGGAGAGTTTTCAAGGTGGCTCGGAAAGAGTAAGCAACAGGACTGTTTAAACAAGCTATATTTTTTTTCACCAAAAACAGCGCCATTAAATGTAAAGTAATCTCCTAAAAAATGCCGATTAACCAACTGCTTGATTTCTTCCTCTTGATGGTCTGTTGCCGCAACGCCAATCACCTGAACATGACAAGCAATGCTTTTCTTTTTCAATAGTAATACGGCCTCTAATAAATCAAAAAAACCTTTCTCAATTGTTAGCCTACCAACAAATAGAAAGTCGCTGTTTTTATCCGCAACATCATTTTCATAATCTGAATAATTAACAAAGTTTTCTAGAATCACACATTTTTCTTTATCAAAATATTGCTCAAAAAAAACTAAGTGATGCTTTGATAAAACAATAATTTTTGCAGAATTTTTATTAAAAAACCAAGCAACTATTTTTAAGCGCCAAGGCTTTAAGGCAAATTCACCATGAGTTTTAGAATGAAAATGGATAACAATAGGAACTCGGTATTTAGACATTACAATCAAATATAAAAGCTCACGAAGTATCGCAACACCGGACGTTACAAAAAAATTAATCACGGCAGGTTTTTCGTTAGCTATTGAACTTTTAATCGCTTGAATTTTTTTAAACCCACTAAGAACACTAGTTAGTGAAACCCTACTATAAAGATCTTCACGGCTATTATTTTTGGATGTATTGAAAACAGCGACGGAGTAACCATCATAATCAATAGCTTGTAAGCTTTGATTAATAACTGCTATACCGCCTAGTGGGGGTGGTAGCGGGCCAACAAATAAAGTCTTTTTCTCTTTAGCAAACATTTTATTTCTATAACCTGCATATTTATAAAACACTAAAACTATTAACTAGTGTCTCGACTGGTTAATTAGCTTATTTATTATCAATAGCGCTGAGTTTTGCTCGCGTTACCGATGTCATAATGGATTCCGCACTTCTATGCTGACGGAATAGCTTTGCCAGCTTCTCGTTATTGACCTCAGGGAAAACGCATGAAACATTTCACACCGCCAGAATCGCGGCAAGGTAGTTTTCATCCAGTTCCACTTTCTTCTGTTTGCGCCGGACACCGCCTTTAAAATTCGTTTCACCTTTTAGATAATTCAACGCGATGTGGCGCACCCTCGCAAGGTTCTCAGCGGCATAACCACGATGGATTTTACAAGCGTCTTCACGCAGTGCGACGTCCAAAGACCAATGTAATTTATTCTCGATATACCAATGCTGACGGGCCGCTTCCGCGAGCTTTTTTGCGCTTAGATCGGCTGAACTGATGTAGTAACGGATCATAGGTTCTGTAGGCACTTTATCGCCTTCGCTGCGAAATGACATGACCACACCGACCGTTTTTAACCCAGGCCACTCATAGCTAAGCTCCTGAAATTCTTCCGTAAACTCTTTTACAATGTGATACCGCGTTTCTTGGCGGCCGCGATTTTTTTCGTCAGTCACGTAGGCATCACCCTCAAAATGAACCAGCTCACTCACGGGGAAAGCTTGCTTGAAGGCCTTAACAAGCTTTGGCTGATTATCTTTGACTGACAGCAAGTAATCCGCACCTTT
>JBDNIR010000100.1:0-2983 GCA_041688195.1 Marinobacter sp. | reverse complement strand
TTGGTGTTAAAGGTGAGCACAAAGCAGGTGGGCGTGTAGTTTTTGACCATTAGCCGATTTTCGACCGATTGTGACATCAGACGGACCATCCCCAGGGTGTGGGCCTGAGGAAGATAAGCATCACTGGAAACGTTGAGTACGCCCATCAGGTTGCGATTGACGTCGAAGATAGGTGCCGCAGAACCAATCATGAACCGATTGGCTTTCAGATAGTGTTCACTACGCTGAACCTGCACCGGATGGCCGCACGCGATCGCCGTGCCAATTGAATTGGTTCCATTGGACTGCTCCTGCCAGCTGGTTCCTTCCCGGAAGAACGGCTTCTTGTCGGCGTCGATGAATCGGCGGTCCCCCCAATTGTTAAGGATTCGGCCTTTCGGGTCTGTCAGCAGAATCATGCACTGGCTATTCGACAGGATGTTTTCGTAGTAAGGCAGAACTTCGCATTCTGTCGTTTCCACCAGCGGCCTGTATTGCTCCCTGAGCTGTTCGCTTTCGGAGGCATTCAACTGCACCAGTGACGGGCGGGTGCTGTGGCTTAGCCCATAAGCCCGGCAACGCTCCCAGGAAGCGGCTATCACTTCTGTAAACTCTCTGTTACTGGCCAGGCTGTTCATCGCTGACGTTCCTGTTTTGTTTTTATCCGGTGTTTCGTATGAAACCGCTTCACAAAAAATAAGAGGTGTTCAGTGTTCAGTATCCTGTTCACAGACTGTTGATGTCAATGTTCAGAGTGATCAAACGAATTCGAAATCGAACATCATGAGTTTTTAGCGTGACTTTGATAAAAAAATAAAAATGTTTTAAAACAATATATTACGAAATAAAAGTAAGCGTTAATACGGATTTGGTATGTTCATTGCGTTGTCACATTCGGAATCGAACAAAAACAAGGACCAAGTTTATGTCATTAACACTGGAAAATGTCTCCCGTGTGGTTGATGGCGTCCCGCATATCGCAGGCGCCGATATCACCTTTGAGGCTGGCTCCTTCAACGTTCTATTGGGTCGGACCCTGGCAGGAAAGACGTCTCTTATGAGACTTATAGCAGGGTTGGATAAGCCAGATACTGGCAGAGTGCTTGTGAACGGGCGGGACGTAACGAATGAGTCGGTTCAGCGCCGCAATATTTCAATGATCTACCAGCAGTTTATTAATTATCCGAACCTGACCGTGTGGGAAAACATCGCGTCGCCTTTGCGGCTGGCCAAGATGAAAGCGGCCGAGATCACCCGCCGGGTCAAAGAAACCGCTGCCATGTTGCAGATAGAGCCACTGCTTAAGCGTTTCCCATTGGAGCTTTCCGGCGGCCAGCAACAGCGCACAGCCATGGCGCGCGCGCTGGTTAAAGATGCCAGCATGATTTTGTTCGATGAGCCCCTGGTCAACCTTGACTACAAGCTTCGGGAAGAACTGAGAGCAGAATTGCGGGATCTGTTCAAGGAACGCAATTGCATCGCGGTCTACGCCACCACTGAAGCCAACGAGGCGCTTGCGCTGGGTGGTGCCACGACGTTGCTGCACGAAGGCAATATTATTCAGTCGGGTCCGGTAATGTCGGTGTACCGTCAACCTTCGACGGTAACCGCGGCGGAGCTTTTCAGTGAGCCGCCGATTAATCTGATCAATGGGCGAGTAACAGAAACTGAAGTCACGTTTGATGACTATGCCCATCACCCGCTGACTCGCAACCTGAGTGATCTTGCGCCTGGCGCCTATCAGTTTGGTGTGCGTCCCAGTCACATCAGTCTGGTGCCCCAGCATGATGATGACCTTGAGCTTTCCATGATTGTTGAGCTGGGTGAAATCAGCGGGTCGGAAACCTTCATGCATGTTAAGAATGACCATTTTGAGCTGGTGCTGCAGTTGATGGGGGTACACGAGTACCGCACGGATACGCCCATCAAGATTTATCTGCCGATCAGCAAGCTGTTCGTTTTCGGGGTGGATGGGAGCTTGATTCAAGCACCGCATCACCTGTCCAAGGAGTGAGTCAAGATGGCTGAAATACAACTAAAATCATTAGCTCACAGCTACAGTAAGGCGCCCTCCGGCCCGGAGGATTATGCCATTCGTCAGATGAGTCACGTCTGGCACAAAGGCGGTGCTTACGCTTTGTTGGGCCCCTCAGGGTGCGGTAAAAGCACCATGCTCAATATCATTTCTGGCCTGCTGCAACCTTCCGAAGGTGAGGTGTTGTTTGACAACGTCAAGGTCAACGAGCTGTCGCCGAAAGACCGGAACATCGCCCAGGTGTTCCAGTTCCCGGTGATTTACGACTCCATGACGGTGTTTGACAACCTGGCGTTTCCCCTGCGGAACGCGGGTATGCCCAAGGCCAAGATCAACGCCAAGGTGGCAGAGATTGCAGCCATTCTTGAGTTGGATAATGTGCTGCACAATAAAGCCAAGAACCTGACGGCGGACGAAAAGCAGAAGGTGTCCATGGGCCGGGGCCTGGTCCGGGATGACGTGTCGGCGATTCTGTTTGATGAGCCATTGACGGTTATTGACCCCCAGTTGAAATGGAAACTGCGCCGTAAGCTCAAGCAGATCCACGAACAGTTCAATATCACCATGGTCTATGTAACCCATGACCAGCTTGAGGCGTCGACCTTTGCCGACAAGATTGCGGTGATGTACGAAGGTCAAATCGTCCAGTTCGGGACGCCGCGGGAGCTGTTTGAAAGCCCCAACCACACCTTTGTGGGATATTTCATCGGTAGTCCCGGCATGAACCTGATTCCGGTTCAGCGCACGCAAGCCGGCATCGAGTTCGATGGTCTGCCGCTGCACATTCATCCGGAATTGGCGAAATACGTTGAGTCCAGCACCTCGTCGAACATCAAAATCGGGATTCGTCCTGAATTTGTTCACTTGTCCAATACCCCGGCTGATGACACCTATGAATGTCATGTGAAGTACATAGAGGATCTGGGCACTTATCGGATTGTTGCTCTTGAGCTCGGGTCTCAATCTTTA
>JBDNIR010000477.1:0-2816 GCA_041688195.1 Marinobacter sp. | reverse complement strand
CGCTGGCATTTGGCGTTTTCGTAACCAGGCATTGAGTTCATTTCTTTCCGCCTCTGTAATGATCAAAGGTTTTACAGGTCGACTCATTGCAATAGCCTTTTTACTGAAAACCTGATGCAATTATACCTGTTGGCTAAAAAAACAATTCGACGAACTTTTGTTAAGGGACGCTAGGCTTGGTTGCTTTTAGTTTTCCTGGGCTGCGCGCATATTCTAAATTTGTCAAGATAGCGCAATGATTGAGATCCAAGGGGAGTACCGTCCTCGTCCCCTTGAGTTCAATTCCAGGATCGAATGGAAATTTGCATTTCTTACTCGCTGGATAATAGGCTGAATTATAAAGAGTAACAGGATTGTCACTGACTAAAAATTTTACTCCAGCATCATTTGCACTCACGATTTCCATCGAAGCTTCTACCCACATGGTGCAGTACATACGCCTTACTTCCTGCATTTTTAAAGTAACCGTTCATTCCAAGACGTCCTGCCACCCCGGTGAATTTCTCCCTACAGTAACCTCACATTTCCCAACACAAGGTTACCCCATGAGAAAGCACCGCACCCCGGAACAATGGCAGGCCCTGGTTCGAAACCAGCTCAGGCACGATCCGCTCAGCGGCCAGTATTTTGTCTTCGTCAATCGTCGCAAGACCCAGATGAAGATGTTGTATTTTGCCCGCACCGGCTACCCGATTACACGGATCAATGCAGCTTGCTCGAGATGAGACGGTTCAAGCTAACACCAGATTCAGCAGCTTGGATTACAAGCGAACGATGTGTGTCTGGAGGGACGCGCACCATAAATTTCCCACTGAATGACTTCGTAGCAATGGGCTGAGGTATATCCTGATTCTCTTCCTGGAGATCTTTGATGCAATCTCGAACCAACCCACGAATACCCTTGAGGGCTTTTTCGGGTGTTTTTTCTAGCCAGCTTAGGCTCGGGAACTCAACGCACAAACCCACATGCTCTTGATCCTCTTCCGACCAAGTCACTCGATATGTATATCGATCAATAGTTTTATCCATTTTTGACCTCCAGCCGCTCTACAGCCTGTAACACCTGTTTCACTTGATATGCCTTAGCTTTGCCTTTCGCATTCTGAATATTGACTCGCGGGTCGCCAAGCCATGGCGTCTTGTAGACTCTGTGGCTAGAACCGGATTGCCGTGGCTCGCCGAAATGTAGATCGCATACTTTGCACAAGTCGGAAAAGCGGACACCTTTCGGGTTGTCTCGCATGGATTTGAGAAGGTCGCCGAGTTTAGCCATACCAGAATGGTATCACTATTGATACCAGAGTCAACAGGCTAGGCGCGGGCAATCCTTTCCATGTAACGCTTGGCTTTGCGGAGTACCGGAGCGCAGCGTAGGTGCTCCCGCCAACAGCCACTGGTGTACGCCCAGCGTGGGCATGAACTAATGGGGTGAAAGTCCCCTGTGGGAAGATCACCGTTCAGCCGGTTTTACCCGATTGAACGCAGTTGCCGCGCTCCTGCTCCAGATGGTCAAGAAACTGCAGAACACGGTCGCTGGTCAGATCCGATAAAGACAGTCGCGTCAATTTGCATCGCCGCAGGCTCGCCACAAAGCCCAGAAACAGCCGAATGGAGTCGCTGTAGCTTCGAATTGTCAGGGCACCAGGCTGTCGAGCTCGGATTGACATGACCCAGAAACGTGGATAGGTGAGCCAGGCGTGCACCTGGATCTTCGCCGGCGCGGTACCAGCGAAGCAGCCTACCGACAGCGAACGAGTGGCGCAGACAGTGCAGTCGTGGTGGGGCTGGAACGCAACCGTTGTCGCGTGCCTGCACTTGTTATGCACTGCGCGTATGCTCCAGCTCAGCCAGACGCCTTTTGACGGATTCGATATCAATCGTTGTGTAAACTGGCACCACCTGCAATCGCTTGATGTCTTTGCCAATCATGATGCTCACACCAAGCATTATGCCTGCCGGAATGGTAAGTGCCGCGACAACAAGTGGACTTGCACCGAAAGTCAAAACAGCGATTGGTGCAAAAAGACATAGAAGCATCAAGACACCGTTTAACCAAAAAGCACCCGACTTGTAGGTGCCTAGCCTTTTGTTCGGATCCTCTTGAAACTCCAAGACTTCTTTCAATATTCCCGCTTCGAAGGACTTATTCATAACTACGGGTCACCTTATTTCATAACGCCTAAAAAGATGCTAGCTCTGCCATGTCGGCGGGCTTTGACTTGTTATGGGGGCACGAGTCATGAGGCCAACTTCCAGACTGCCACTACCATCATAGCCAGCAACACCACACAACTGATCATAAAAAGCCGCATCCTGACTGGAACATAGTTTGAGCCAATGTGCACGTAAGCATGCGCATACCGGCTCACAACAAACAGCCAGGCCAAAACGACTGCAACAGGTCCGGCGGCGTTCAGACTGTAGAGAACCAGGCAAAGAACGTAAAACAAAACCGGAATTTCGAACTGATTCGCAATATTGTTGGAAACCTTGAGCACCTCTATCGGCCATACCCGATTATCCAAGGCCGCCTGATGCCGATCGACACTGCCAGCTTTTACTGCGACGGCTTTTCTTGCACCAAGAACGATAAACATCGCCAAGGTCAGGAATACCTGTGCAATAACAGGCCAAAAAATATGGCTAGAACTCATCCGTGGCTCCTCGTTTTATATGCATAACGCTCCGCTAATGTGCGCTGCCTGCGGCGTCACCATTAAGCGGCTTGTTGAACGAAGCCGCTACGCGGCAGAGGTCAAATTCGTCTGTACTTCCCCTGACCCACTCCATTCCGGAGGGGCCTGTCAGGAGAAGTG
>JBDNIR010000099.1:0-2586 GCA_041688195.1 Marinobacter sp. | reverse complement strand
TATGGATTATCTCGGCACAATAACTCCAGATACTCGCTTCCAACGTAATATTTCAGACATAATTATGGTCTAGTCTGGCATGGACACTGGGAGGAACACTATGACGGAGAAAAAAGAGATGATGCAGCAACAGCAGCAGCAGTCAGAAGATTGGATGAACGGAGCAGCCATCATTCTCTCTGACGGTCGGGAAGTGCCGATCACCGACACTATGGTGCGCCAGTCCCTTGACTCTATGATGGAGTTCGCCAACGACTCAACGGAGCGAGATTCGGCATCGTCCTGATGCCGGAGTTCACAGTTTCAGCTTAAAGCCCAAGCCCTTGAAGACATCCTGCAGAGACCGGCTGGCGCCTTTAAGCTGGATCTTGACGCTGGAGAATTCCCGCCGCACCGGATAGTCCCGGCGAAGTCGGTCGAATTCCCTGCCACGTTCATCAACCACCGCTTCCATCGTGTTTCGTAGCCGCGCATCATCCCGTCTGGGGTCATAACATGCCCGAATGGCTGTACTGGAAGCCTCAGGTGCCTGCGCAGAACTGGTGAATGCAATCTTGGCAAGGGCCGATTCGGGCAGGAACTGGCCGCTACGCTTGCGTGCCGGCAATCCCAGGAACCGACACAAAACGTGATATATCATCTCGGTGCCCAGCACTTTCCCCTCCAGGCTATAGCCTGCAATGTGTGGCGTCGCCAACCAGGCAAGCGCTACCGTTTCGGGGCTGATTTCCGGCTCATTTACCCACACATCGAGGGCGACTGTCGGCGCATCAGGCTGCTGCAGACGTTCACGCAGGGCTGTTTCGTCAATAACTTCGCCCCGGCTGCTATTGATCAGCAACTGACCGGCATTCATTACGGCAAGCCTTGCGGCGTCAATCATCTGAAAGGTCGGATGCTCGCCATCACGGGTTAAAGGCGTGTGGATGCTCACCACCTCACAGGCCAGAGCTTCATCCAGATCGACAAACAGGTTTGAATCCGTCTCTTCTGATTTACGGAACGGATCACACACTTTGATATTGAACCCCAGCCTCTCAATGCTTCGCCAAAGCGCACCACCCACATTGCCAGCGCCTACAATACCGACGCTACCGCACGTCCAGTTGGCCTGGCCCGTGCGCTCCGCCCAGAGCGACAGCACGCTGAGAACATACTCCACTACGCTATTTGCGTTGCAACCCGGCGCACTGCAAAAAGTAACGCCACAGCTTGTCAGGTACTCTCTGTCTATATGGTCCGTACCAATGGTCGCCGTACCGACAAACTTGACACAGCTTCCCTCCAATAACGCCTTGTCGACGCGGGTGACCGAACGGACAAGCAGAATATCGGCGTTTCGCACATCGTCGGCGATCATATCACGACCGGACACACGGCGAATCTGTCCGATATCCTCAAAAAACGCATCCAGCAGCGGAATGTTTTCATCAGCTACGATTAACATGATCGATCCCGTTCGTTTAGGCTCGCCGCTGGCGCGGACGTTGGTTGCGGGCTGCCGGAGGACGACGGTTGCCACCTCTACGCCGGGCGATCACTGGCTGCTCAAGCGGGTGCATGAGGTCTTCCTCGGGGACACTTGATGTCAGTTTTTGACCGATGTAACGCTCGATAGCGGGTAGGGAAAAGGCATCGTCTTCACTGGCAAAACTGATGGATATGCCATTCTGTCCCGCCCGTCCGGTGCGCCCGATGCGATGTACATAATCTTCCGCACTGTCCGGCAGATTGTAATTGAATACGTGGGTCACCCCGTCTACATGGATACCACGACCGGCCACATCTGTGGCGACCAGGACCTGAATATCTCCACGTTTAAACTGGTCGAGTGTTTTCAGGCGCTTGTTCTGGGGGATCTCACCGGACATCAACGCGGTTTTGACACCCTGATTGCGAAGATCTTCGTCCAGGTCCCGGCATTGATCCCGACGGTTGGCAAAGACCAGCGCCTTTTCCACGCCGTCTTTCTTCAGGCAGTTAACCAGCACTGTCAGCTTTTCATCACCACCGACAAAATAAACGGTCTGCTGAACCCGTTCGGCAGTCTTTTGCTCGGGTTCGATCTCAACAAACTCGGCATTGCGAGTCCACATGGAAGCCAGATTCAGTACATCCTGATTAAAGGTCGCACTGAACAGCAGCGTCTGGCGATCTTCCTTAGGCGTACATTTACGGATGATGCGTTTGACGTCCGGTATGAAGCCCATGTCCAGCATGCGGTCGGCTTCGTCCAGGATGAGCAGGTCAAGCTGGTCAAGGAACACGTCCTGGGAGCCCAAAAAATCGATCAGACGGCCCGGCGTAGCGACCAGAATATCCACCACTTCATTTTGCAACTGGTCGCGCTGCTTATCGTAATTCATGCCTCCGACGACCGTTACAACATTGTGGCCGGTATAGCCGCAGAGCTCTTCGGCGTCCTTGGCAATCTGCATCGCCAGCTCCCGCGTCGGCGCCAGGGCCACCACCCGAGGCTCGGATGCGAACCGATCTGCCTCAGGAATAGGATTTTCCAACATGCGCTGGATGCCATTGATCAAAAAGGCCGCCGTTTTACCAGTACCCGTCTGGGCCTGACCGATC
>JBDNIR010000476.1:0-5013 GCA_041688195.1 Marinobacter sp. | reverse complement strand
GGCTGGAGCTTAAAAAATATCAAGGCTGAGATTCTGGTGCGGGGAGCAGGTGGGATGGGGTTTCTGAAACACGCTCAAGCACGTCCGTGTGACGCTTGGGCTACGCCATCCATGGCTCCGCACAGTTTCAGAAACCCCATCGGTGGCGCCTGCATCCATGCAAAAAATGAGAAGCCAGCGGAAGACAACCATGACACAAAGAGTATTTATAACCGGCGGAGCCAGTGGCCTGGGTCGGGCGATTGCGTTGAAGTATGCCAAAGAAGGGGCCAAAGTCTGTATTGGTGACATTAACCCGGAGCAAGGGGTTGCTGTAGAGCAGGAGATCACCACCGCCGGGGGCGAAGGCTATTTTGTCGAATGCGATGTACGCCGACTGACCGATCTCGAGAAAATCTGCAGGGACCTGACCAGTAAATGGGGTGGGGTGGACGTTGTCGTCAACAATGCCGGCGTTGCCTCCGCAGGCTCCATTGAAAACACCACCATGGCCGACTGGGAATGGATCATGGACATCAACGTGCTGGGTGTGGTTCGTGGTTGCAAGGCGTTTACCCCGCAGTTCAAGAAACAGGGCTCCGGTGCCTTCGTGAATATCGCCTCAATGGCAGGTTTGATGCTCGCGCCGCTGATGGACAGCTACAATGTATCCAAGGCCGGTGTGATTGCGCTCTCGGAAACCCTCAGCCAGGAGCTGAGAGACTCCGGTATTCATGTCAGCTGTGTATGCCCGGCGTTTTTCCAGACCAACCTGACCAGCAGCATGCGGTCAGACATTCCCGGCATCCAGCAGAACGTCAACAAGCTGATGAAGCGCTCCAGTATCACCGCTGAGGATGTTGCTGAAGATATTGTACGTGCGGTAGAGAAAGGCGATTTCTGGGTTCTTCCCCATGTCAAGGAACGCCGCATGTGGACGCTTAAACGCCATGCGCCCAAGGCCTTTGACTGGCTGATGCACCAGGAAAGCAAACGTTGGATGAAAAAAATGGGGGGTGAGGCCTGAGTGTCGTCGACCCATTTCACAGAATCACGAAAAAGGAGAGTTCGTAATGACCCAGATCGACCAGGCTATTGATATCCGTGAAGGGGAAGAGCTGGATGCCCTGGCGGTTGATCAGTTCATGAAGCAGGCAATGCCGAGCCTCTCGGGCAAACCCTCCATCCGTCAGTATCCCGGTGGTGCTTCCAACCTCACCTATCAGGTGGATTACGGCAATGAGTCATTCGTGCTGCGGCGGCCTCCGTTTGGAAAAATTGCCAAATCGGCCCATGACATGCTGCGCGAAGCGCGGGTGATGAAGGCGCTCAAGCCGGTTTACCCCTATGTTCCCGAGATCATCGCGATAGGTGATGACCACGAGGTGCTGGGGTGTGATTTTTACGTTATGGAACGGCTTCAGGGCATTATCCTGCGTCAGGATTTCCCCAAGGATTTTGAGCTGAGCGAGAGCGATACCCGTAAACTCTGCCTGAATGTGATCGACAAACTGGTTGATCTTCACCAGGTCGATGCCAAAGCGGCGGGCCTCAACCACCTTGGTAAAGGGCCGGGGTATGTGCAGCGCCAGATTGGTGGCTGGAGCGACCGGTTCCGCAAAGCGCGCACCGAGGATGTTGGGGATTTTGAAGCGGTGATGAGCTGGCTGGACGACAAAATGCCGGACGATGTCGCCCAGTGTGTTATCCACAATGACTTCCGCTTCGATAACGTGGTGCTCAGACAGGATAACCCCTTTGAGATAATTGGCGTGCTTGACTGGGAAATGGCCACCATCGGTGACCCGTTGATGGACCTTGGTAACAGCCTGGCCTACTGGGTGCAAAAGGATGACGATGGCCCGTTCCAGATGCTTCGGCGCCAGCCCACCCATCGGCCGGGTATGCTGAGCCGGGAAGAGGTGGTGGCGTATTATCTCGAGCAATCCGGATTACAGGTCGAACGTTTTAATTATTATGAAATTTACGGCCTTTTCCGGCTGGCGGTGATCCTCCAGCAGATCTACTACCGCTACTTTCATGGCCAGACCAAAGACAAACGTTTTGCCGCTTTTGGTCACGCTGTCCAGTACCTGGAGAAACGTTGTCTGAAACTGATAAAGGCAAGTGATTTGTAATGGCTAGTCTCTATCTGATTCGCCATGGCCAGGCCAGCTTTGGCAAAGCAAATTATGACGAGCTCTCCGAGCGTGGCTGGGAACAGGGCCGGGTGCTGGGGCGCTGGCTATCAGGAAAGGTGACGCCGGGAGTTGTGGTGGGGGGCAATCTCCAGCGTCACCGGGAAACCGTGGAAGCGATGGCCAGTGGTTTCGCTGGAAAATTGCCCGGTATGCAATCAATGATGGGCTTCAATGAGTTTGATCATACCGAGGTCATCGAGCGTTTCCGGCCCGAGTGGGCGGATCGCGCCGTGATGACACGGGATCTGTCGGCGTTTCCCAAACCTGCCAGGGCATTCCAGGAGGCATTTGTGATGGCTGTCGAGCGCTGGGCAGGCGGCCGTAACGACCACGATTACACTGACACCTGGCCTCAGTTTAAAGCACGGGTTCTGGCTACCATGAATGAATTGATCGAGTTTGCCGACGGCGCCGATGTTTTGGTGTCCACCTCCGGTGGCCCGATTTCCGTTATGGTTCAGGGCCTTCTTGATCTTGATGACCGCAGAACCCTCGGGCTCAATGAAGTGATTGCCAATACCAGCGTTACCCGCGTGCTCTATTCCGGCGCCCGCCGCAGCTTGTCCGTATTCAATAATTACAGTCACCTGGAAGCAGAAGACCCTGCACTGGTCACGTTTCGCTGACAGGCCTTATGTGAAAACCTACTTTGGAGAAACTGATGAGTCACAAAGATTTGTTCGACCTGTCCGGTAAAATCGCTCTTATTACCGGCGCGAGCCGGGGTATTGGTGAAAGTGTGGCAAGAACCCTGGCGACCTTACGGTTTGAGTCAGTGTAACCCCTACTGAACTGTGGTGGTAGCAGCAGGCGCCTGGGTCAGAGCGGTTCCCACGGGCGGGCTGTAATAAAGCGAGTAGAGCACGCGGTCGAGCAGGGCCTGGCCATTCCAGGCCGGGGAATGGTTGACCAGCCCCACGATTACCCAGGTAGTCTGGGACTTGTCCCGGGTAAAGCCGGCAATCGAGCGCACATCTTCCAGATAGCCGGTTTTAATCCGGCCTTCGCCCTCAAGAGCAGTGTTGCGCAGCCTGCGCACCATGGTTCCGTCCATCGCGATCAACGGCAGGGACGCCATCAGGTCGGCTGAAAATGGACTGTTCCATGCGTTTTGCAGTATATGCGCGGTTTGCCTTGCGGTGACGCGTTCGTATCGCGACAAGCCCGCACCGTTGTCGATCACCATGCCCCGCGTATTGATGCCTTTTTCGGCCAGCCAGTCGTATATTGCCCGAATGCCGGACACCCGGTCATCCTCTTCGTCCTCGATCCGATTTTCAGCACCTATGGTCAGCAGCAATTGGCGGGCCATGACGTTGCTGCTCCATTTGTTGATATCGCGCACTATGGTGACCAGATCCGGTGAGGTTGTCCTCATCATCAGACGAGCATCGTCAGGGGTAGCTTCGTATCGATTGGTGCCGGTGAGCACGCCACCCATTTCGCGCCAGAGGCTGCGGATCAGGGCGGCGCTGTATTGACGATGCGGCATCAAAGAGAGGTAGGAGGAGGTACGGCAACCCTGCGGCAATTCACCGGTTACGCGAATGGTAATGCCGGCGTCGTCATGAAACACCGGCTGCCATTTAAACCCCCGACGGGCGGGGCAGGGCGCCGCAGCAGTGGCGGTTACGCGGTTATCAATCCGGATGTTATCAAGTGCCGGCGTGCTCCAGGCCTGGGTGCCACGTTCATCGGCACGAACTTCAAAATGCAGCAGGTTGAGGTTGGTCAGGTAGGCGGAAGGCTCGACCAGAAAGGGTGCAAATGGATTGGTGCCGTTGTCGTCAAACACCGGCAGCCCCTCTGGCAGTTGGAAATAGCTGCCATCAAGTACCAGATCGCCTTCAATAGTATCCAGTCCCATGGCGCGTAATTCCCGGATAACGCTCCACAGCCGCTCAATTGTCAGTTTCGGGTCGCCCCCCAGTTTCACGTAGAGATTGCCTTTTAGGGTACTGCCTGAGAGCACGCCATCGGTATAAAATCTGGTTTCCCAGTGATGGGTGGGCCCCAGAATTTCCAGTGCCGCATAGGTGGTGATCAGTTTCATGATCGAGCCCGGGTTCATCAGCTCATCAGCATTGATGTACTGCTCGATGCCGGGGCCGTTCATGGGAATGGCCGCTACACTCAGACCTTTTTCGTCAGTCAGGGATTTGTTGGCATAGGAGGCAACTTTGCCGCTCCAGGTGCTCAGTGATTGGGCGCCTTCTGCATCAGTCGCAGTGGTAATCGACGGCATCCCTGCCACGCAGGCGAGCAGTAACAGTTGGCGGATACAACGGGAGGAGGACGCTGAAACTGACGCCGTGACGCGACAAAACATAGAGAGCCACCCGTGAGAGCGAAATAGGTATCTTAAAGATAGCTCATATTGTACTCCCACACTATGCAGATAAGCTCTACATGACGTTAAAAAATGCCAGTAGTCACACTGTTTGTACTACATTTTTGTCACCGCGTGTAATGGGACTTGTGATTCAGGAGCTTCATGTGGTCTTTCTGTTCAGGCATTGTGAATCGTTGCTTGTTAAGGTGTTATGAAAGGCACAAGAGCCAATGCAGCCTGGCGCTCAAGGTATGAAAATGAAGGCTCTTTTTAATCTGCTGATAAGGCTTTGGATCTATGACGAATGCGTTAGTGTTTAATCTCAATGTGTTGGGGTCGGTCGCGACTTCTTCCCTGTCGGCCTGGCGTGGCTGCCTGCTGGTCAAGCCGGCGAATCAGCCGGAAAAACCGCTGGTACTTTACGATATCGAAGCTTGCCCCTATTGCCGGCGCGTGCGTGAGGTACTGACGGTCCTGCATCTGGATGCAATCATTCGCCCT
>JBDNIR010000475.1:0-2218 GCA_041688195.1 Marinobacter sp. | reverse complement strand
CGTGAGCCAGCCTTCGGCAAACGGACGGGTTTCTCCGGTAACGTTGCCCTCGGCATCCACAGGAGTGAACATCACCCGGGCGCCGACCGGTTCGGTGCGATTCCAGGACCCATGTTGAGCCGAGAAAATACCACCCTGATACTCTTTCGGGAACATATTGCCGGTGTAGAACATCATCCCCAGATCTGCTGCGTGTGCAATGGTCTTGCTAACTGGGTAAATCACATCGGCTGGCGGCTCATCCCCCTTGTATTCGGCTGTGCGAACCTCGCCACCACCGTAGTAGGGAAAGCCAAAATGCTGACCTTGCTCAGTTTGTCGGTTGATTTCGCCCGGTGGTATATCATCTCCCATGCCGTCTACCTGATTGTCGGTAAACCAGAGGTTCCCGGTTGCAGGGTTAAAGTCCAGGCCAACGGAGTTGCGGACACCCAAAGTATAAACTTCCCGGTCTGTACCATCCTGGTTAATGCGAATAATGCCGCCGAGACCCCGGGACTGATAGTCATCCCACAGAGCTTTGGGTGGAACATTGTGGGGCTGCCCCAGAGTGATATAAACCTTGCCGTCCTGTCCCACATCGCAAACGCGCGAGGTATGGTTATAGCTAACGTATTCATTCGGAACCAACTTGCCACCGGCGATCAGCTCCACGGCGACGACATCCGTGCCATCATAGAAGAACTCTGCTGCAGGGTAGGCCAGAACACGATTTTGCTCCGCAATGTACAAGACACCGTCGGGGGAGAAGCAAGGACCATTTGGAACTTTCTTTGAAACTGATGGCGCAAAATTTTTCACCTCGTCTGCCACCCGATCTTTATCCCGATCAGTTACCGCCCATACTTCTGTTTTGCGCGTACCCACAAACGTTGCCACCCCCTGCGGACCGACTGCCATATGACGGGCATCCGGCACCAGAGCATAAAGTGTGATCTCAAAGCCTTTGGGCACTGAAACCTGTTTTAGTACGTTGCGGAGGGCGTCCGCGCTGCTGCTGTTCTGGTCAATGGTGGTGAATTCGGAATCGCCAGTGACCTTGAATTGCCCCAGTTTCTTCAGCGTCTCGTCGGTTGTTCCCTGAGCCTGAATCTGTGTGGCGATAAGCAGGGTAGTAAGAACAACTAATGGTTTTTTTATCATTATAAGTATCTCCGCTGTTTGGTTTTTGGGCAGACTCTGAGATATGAGTTAAGGCGTCGGCAACTTTGGTGTCAAGAATCAGCAGTGAATAGCTGGTTGGACCACCTGTAAAACCTGAGTTAATCGACGAAGCAAAGGCTGCAGGCGCTCCAGGGTTGAAACTTTCCGGCTTTGTACGCTCCAGCTTTGTAATGCCTGCTAGATAAGATGGTTGTCTCACCGGAAAGAGGATTTGGTAAGGGCGACAGGAGTGGCTTTGGGGGTGGTTTGCCGTTTCAAGTCCAGCCATGCCTGAAAGATACTACTGGCGTTGCCCGCCAGTTGTGTTGCCGCTTTGCTGCTCATTGTACCGTCTCCTGTTTGCCTGGTTGTGTCTCCCCGGCCGCAAGGTGCGGGAGAGCCGGGGCCTGCCAACAAATCGAAGAATAGCACCTTGATACAAAGATGCAAATGATTCCCATTACATTTTATGAAAGACAGATATCCCGAGCTCTTCGGCAAAAGCACCCATGCTCTGCTGGTGAATGTTGGGCTCGGCCGCCTTCCAGCTGACGGCGCAGCATGTCTTCCAACTGGTCAATGAGGTCAGCCTGCCACAACTGGTTGGCGGACAGATTCACGGATAGTCACCGGCTGGTCGACTTGGCCTCATACATGGCGACATCGTGTGGTTGAATAACATAGGTTTAGTTTTCTGAAAGATTGCTCAATTATAATGAACGGTCGGAGGCAGGTGTGCGGGCTACGATGTTCCTGCTCGACCCCTGCTGTGGACCATTGTAGGCAAGATATATCACCCCCATGTGAGTGACGTGCCGACTAGAAAAGCCGTGTAGCCTATAAAACACGTTAGTAGGAGTCCGCCTTCTACCCGGTTGATGCGCCCAGGGCCACGGAAGCCGAAGCAAAGCGCAAACAGTAAAACGGTCAGCGCAGCCATAACCACCAGATCCCGACTCAACACTTCCGGTGGCACCGCCATCGGCGAAATCAGCCCTGCGATACCCACCACTGCAAGGGTGTTGAACAGGTTAGAGCCCAGGATATTGCCGAGAGCCAGATCATGCTCGCCCTT
>JBDNIR010000474.1:0-2515 GCA_041688195.1 Marinobacter sp. | reverse complement strand
TTGAGGCAGTGAGCGGCAAGTTTGATGTCCTTGTCTGCACGCAGGGCATAACTGTCGAACCCGCAACGTTTCATAAACTGAAGCTGGTCAAGCAGCACATCGCCTACCGCCCGTAACTCGCCCTTATAGCCATAACGTTCCTTTAGTAACCGGGCTGAACTATAGCCCCTGCCGTCGGTGAACTTGGGAAATTTAATCGCAATGATCGTCAATTCATCCATTGCGTCTGCCAGCATACCGGGCTCGTCGTGACTTTCCAGCCAGACACCTATAGTGTCTTTGCCCGCATACTGCTGCCGGTTTGCCAACCAAAGATCCGCCGGAATTAACGCCGGCCCCGCTGGCAATGTCAGTGTTTCACCTTCTTCCGGGCGCGCTACCAGCGTCCAGTTATCAGGCTTGATCTTGCCATTCAGGGTTATGATATCAGGCATAAACACGCTCCTTGAACGGCACAATTCCGATGCGGCGATAGGTGTCCAGGAAAGCTTCCTCTTCGGTCCGGTTCTCCACGTAGACGTTGATGATTTTCTCGATTACCTCGGGCATGTGTTCTCGGGCAAAGGAAGGGCCAAGCAGTTTGCTAATCGCAGCGTCTCGCTGGGCCGATCCGCCAAGACTGATCTGGTAAAACTCTTCACCCTTTTTGTCGACACCCAATACGCCAATGTGTCCGACATGGTGATGTCCGCAGGCATTCATACAGCCCGAAATATTCAGGTCAATATCGCCAATATCGTAGACGTAATCCAGATTATCGAACTTGCGCTGAATGGCCTCCGCAACCGGAATCGATTTCGCGTTTGCCAGGGCGCAGTAGTCACCGCCGGGGCAGCAGATGATGTCCGTCAGGGTATTGAGATTGGCGGTCGCAAATCCCATGGGCTTGATAGCTTGCCAGAGTTCGTACAATTCATCCTGACGCACATCGGCCAACACCGCGTTCTGCTGGTGGGTGACTCGAGCTTCAGAAAAACTGTAGCGATCGGCGATATCCGCAATCTGCTCAAGTTGACGATCGCTGACATCACCAGGAGGTGTGCCAGTCTTCTTCATGGTCAGTGTGACAATGGCGTAGCCTGGCTTCTTATGGGTATCGACGTTACGAGTCACCCATTTATCGAAGGCTTTGGATTCTGTTCGTGCCCCGACCAGGGCCTCCGGATCGTTATCCAGAACTGAATAACCCGGCTCCGTGAAATAAGCCTGAATCCGCGCAATGGCTTCATGGGTTAGCTTCGAAGGGGAGTCCTTGATATGAGACCACTCTTCCTCAACTTTTTTAGCAAAGTCTTCAGGTGTCAGTGCCTTTACCAGTATTTTGATACGGGCTTTGTACTTGTTATCACGGCGACCGTAACGGTTATACACCCGCAGAATAGCCTCGAGATAGGTCAGCAGGTCCAGTTCTGGCAGGTACTCGCGAATCATGGGTCCGACCATCGGCGTGCGCCCAAGGCCACCGCCGACATAAACTTTAAAGCCAAGTTTCCCGGCGTCGTTGCGAACTGTCTCAAGACCGATATCGTGCACCTGCACGGCGGCCCTGTCGGTATCCTCGGATGCGTTAACAGCAACCTTGAACTTACGGGGAAGGAAGGCGAATTCCGGATGATAGGTGGACCACTGACGGATTATTTCGCAATAAGGACGCGGATCAACTATTTCGTCCGACTGAGCGCCGGCGAACTGGTCTGTGGTGGTGTTGCGGATGCAGTTGCCACTGGTTTGATTGGCATGCATCTCGACTTCAGCCAGCTCCGCCAGGATATCCGGAACATCCTCGACGGCAGGCCAGTTAAGCTGGACATTCTGGCGCGTCGTGAAATGCGCATAGCCCTTGTCGTAATCCCGGCTGACCTTTGCCAGACGACGCAGTTGCTCGGACCTGAGCATGCCGTAAGGAACGCAGATCCGGAGCATAGGTGCCAGGCGTTGCACGTAAAGGCCATTTTGCAGACGCAATGGCAGGAATTCATCTGCCGCCAGATCGCCTGCAAGGGCGCGGGCAGTTTGATGACGGAACTGTGCGACGCGCTCGGCGAGTATCTGCCGATCGTGTTCGTCGTAAACGTACATAGAGTAAAATCCTGGTCAGTAGGAATCTAAGAGTATTTGACGATTATACCTTTCAGACACGACTGCTATACAGCCGGAGGTGCCAAGGAATGTGCAACCTGAAAAGTGTTAAGCGCACGTACTGCACGAATATAAAAAAGATACCAGTTTCGGTTTATGCTTAAAATGATTATTTAAAGATATACTAATAACAGATAGGGCTAAAAGCCTGTAGACGTTTTCGCTGAATCTGAATAGGCTGTACATTGTTTTGAGAGCGAACGGCTCTGACTTAAGTTTCACAACAACAACGAGGGTAGAAAATGAGTAAAAGCACAATGAGTGACAGTCAGGTTGATGCCGTTGCAGCAATCGTGCTCGTCATTTTGGCGGTTTCGCTGGCAGTATTCTGGGTCGCCGGGCAGTAATAAAGCATTAAAAGCGGACTGCCGAGTCG
>JBDNIR010000473.1:0-5984 GCA_041688195.1 Marinobacter sp. | reverse complement strand
GCCACTGAGGCGAATCGCGTCTCCGGCTCGGGTCTGGTAAATGAAAGAGCCATCACGGCGCAAGTAGCCGATATCTCCGGTGGAGAAGAAGCCATCTTGATCCACGGACTGAGCGGTCGCTTCAGGGTTGTTAAAATAGCCGGCAAAGTTACCTTCCGCGCGAATCTCCAGAACGCCGCTCTGCTCCGGTTCCAGTAACTCACCGGACTCGGTATGGCGAACTCTTAACTGTGCTTCCGGGTCAGCGGGGAAACCGCCCCCCTTGCACCGCTCTTGCAGCTCTCCCGGCACAGTCTGGATCGAAAAAAGTGCCTGTACCTCACTGGAACCGTAGACCCCAGCCATCGGAATGCCCCGGGTGTCCGCCAGCCTGACCAGTTCCTCCGCGCCTGTCTGGAACGCCGCAAAGCCACACATTCTGAGAATATCCAGCCTGGAGTCTTCGGGAATCGCATAAAGGATGCGCAGGTACATCTCATCACTGCCAAACAGATGGGTCAGTTGGTGTTTCCGGATCAGCTCTACCGCAGGCTCCGCATCGAATGTCTCCATAACCGTGATGGGTGTGCCTGCCGCCAATGCGGTCATCACCGGTACTAATCCGAAAGTTCCGCAGAATGGTAGGGGAGCAAGCAGGCCCGCCCCTGGCTGATCGAACCGGAATGCCCGGGCCACGCTGTAGGCGTGGCTAGCAAGTGAGCGCTGGGTGTGCATCACCAGTTTTGGCAGCTTGGTGGTGCCCGAGGTGGTGAACAGCATGGCCAGATCGTTCTCGCTGGAGCCGTCAGCCATATCGGGCGCATTCGGGGCTTCCAGATCCGGGAAAGGCTGGGTTGAACACTCGGCCAGGCGCGGCATCTCTGCGGCTGGCTCAAGGACGGCAATGGCTTCAAGATCTGGCACTGTGCCCGGCTCGAGATCTTCCAGTAAAGTCTGAAAATCAATCTTCCGAAAGCTGGGCTGCATGATCAGCATACGGGCCCCCGAAGTGGACAGGATGTGCTGCAATTCCGCCGTACGGTAACGGGTATTCACCGCCACCAGTACAGCACCGATACGGGATAACCCCAGCATCAGTGCCAGCCACTCCGGCCGATTGACGAGCCATACCGCCACCCGGTCGCCGCGGCCAATACCCTGCCCCTGCAGCCAGGTAGCCGCTGAGCGGGACATATGGTCCAGCTCGGCATAGCTGATGCGACGATCACCCACAATCAGGGCACAAGAATCCGGTGCCTGTTCAAGATGTTTTGTCACCAACGCGGCCAGGGTCAGTTTCATCGCCATCAGTAGAGCTCCATCAGCTTCTTGTTGTCACTCAGCTCAGATGGTTGGCCTTCCCACGTCATCTGGCCGGATTTCATCACCACTACCCGATCAGAGATTTTCAGGGCTTCCTTGACGTTCTGCTCTACCAGCAGGATCGACATCCCTGTCGTCTGCTGCAATTCCCGGATCGGGCCACAGAGATCCTGGAACAGCTTTGGCGCCAGGCCGATGGAAGGCTCGTCCATCAGCAAGCAGCGAGGGCGACTGAGCAGCGCCCGGCCAATAGAGACCATCTGCTGTTGCCCACCCGACAGGTTGCCGGCTCGAGTCTGGTAGAATTTTTTCATCATCGGCAAAATCGACATCACCCAATCGATTCTTTCCGCCCGCTCTTTTTCCGGAACACCGGCTGCCCACATGCCCAGGCTCATGGTTTCTTCAACGGTCATGCCCGGGAATACACCACGGCCTTCCGGCACCATGGACATACCAGCCATGGTCATGGCCCTGGGCTCAGTGACTGCCTCCTTGCCATTAAACAGAATGCGACCGCCTTCGTGGGGCACCAGGCCAAAAATGGACTTGAGCAGGGTAGATTTGCCAGCACCGTTATGGCCGATAAGGCACAACACTTCGTTATCGTTGACGTGAACATTGATGTCCGTCAGCACGGGCCGGCCACCATAACCAACCACCAGATTCTCAACCTGGAGTATTTTGTCTGCCATTGTTATCTCTCCCCGAAATAAATGGCGGCCAGGGCCGGGTCGTTCAGGATGGTTGTCGGCTCGCCATCAGCCAGCAATTTGCCTTGGTCGAGGAAAGCAATGCGGTCAGAAATATTCACCACAATGTCCAGGTTGTGCTCAATGATGCAGACGGTAATACCCTCTCTGACTTCTTCACGAAGCAACTGCAGGAACAGATTATAGGAGTTGGGATCAAGTCCGGACGCTGGTTCGTCCAGCAGCCATAGGCGGGAATCCGTCGCCATGATGCGAGCGAGGCTGAGGAACTTGCGCTCCGCATAGGCCAGATCAAGCGCACGAGTATGGCGCTTGTCGGCGAGCCCCGTTCTCTCAAGAATCCGGCTTACTTTTTCGTATCGCCTGTTCTTGCGGAATTTTCCGCCAGGCTGCCAGAGCCAGGAACCAGGCTCCATCACGGTCAGGATGTTTTCTTCCACCGTCATGTGGGTAAACAGCCGAAGATCCTGAAAGGTCCGGGCAATTCCTACCCTGGCAGTTTTCCAGGGTGCCTTGCCAATCACCGACTCGCCCTGCCAGCGCACGTCGCCTTCGGAGGGCTGAATATGTCCCGTAATCATATTGAACAGGGTGGTTTTACCAGCTCCGTTTGGGCCGACCAGGGTGGTGACGATACCTGCCCGCAGATTCAGGGAAACATCATTAATGGCCTGCAGACCCCCAAAGTTCTTGCTCAGATTGCTGATCTCCAACAATACATCCTGATCATCGGTAGACCCTGTAAAGCCGGAACCGGGAGCTGGCTTTACGGTCTCCTGAGCTGTATTTAACTGCTCGTTCATTTGCCACCTCCCGGGTGTGAACTCACAATGCCGCCAGGGCGGAAAATCATCAGCAACACCATGGCCAGGCCGTACACGATCTGCTGAATGGAGCCTATTTCGGTCTGGGGCAGGAATGTCAGATAAGTCAGTGCGCTGGGCATAAGCATCAGCAATGCGGCGCCCAACAGAGGGCCTAAGATAGTAGCGGTACCTCCGATAATGACCATAGCCATCACCAGCACAGAGGTGTCGAGCATGAAGCTCTCGACATTAATAAAACTCATGTAAAAGGCATAAAGCGCTCCGGCAACCGCTGCCAGTGCCGAAGACATTACGACAGATAGAGTCTTGATCACCGTTATGTTCTTGCCGGATGCTAATGCGGCCGATTCACTGTCCCGTATTGCTTTGAGGCTGCGCCCGAAGCTGGTATGCACGAGGGTTCGGGTAATGGCAATAATAATCACCAGGCAAATCAGGGACATCAGCAGGAACTGCCAGGGTTTGTAAACCGGAAAACCGAACAGTTCAACAGCGGGAATCCCGATCACTCCACCAAGACCGCCGGTAAAACTCTTCCACTCCGAGAACAGGGTTACTGCCAGCACCTGCAGTCCAAGGGATGCCGCTACAAAATATTCACCCCGTACCCGCAGAGCGGGTAGCGCCAGTAGCAGAGACGTTACAGCGGCAGCCGCCATGGCAATGGGTATCGCCACAAAAAACTCCGGGGTAACATTCATCGCCACCAGCGCCGCAGTATAGCCGCCGATACCGAAAAACACGGCATGGGCCAGAGAGAAAATACCCGCATAGCCGATAATGAAATTCAGTGTGGTCGACAGGATCGCGTAAACCGAGATCAGGACCAGCAAGTTCAATATATAAGCTGTCATGTCAGCGCCTCACGAAACCGTCGCCCGCCCAAAGAACCCGGACGGTTTGAAAATGATGAAGAAGAACAGGATCGCGAACGTGATGGCTTCGCTCCATTGGGTACCCAGCTTCCACATCGCCAGGTTCTCCGCCACCCCGATCATCAGCCCTGCACAGGCAGCGCCACGGAGGCTGCCAATACCGCCTACAATGGTCGCCGCCAGGCTGATCAGCATGACGTGGTGGCCAACTGCTGGATTGATACCGGTACCAGCGGCAGTAAAAATGGCACCAGGCACCACCAGTAGAGACCCAAGGGCAAAGGCGTAAGTGGACAGCCGACGGGGACTGAGCCCGAACATACGTACCAGTTCCGGGTTTTCACTCAAGGCGCGGAGCGCTTTCCCCACAAAGGTCCGGGTCAGGAAGAAATGCAGCGCAGCGAAGCAGATAATGGCACACACAATTGCCAGCCCGTTCAGGGGCGAAAGGTAAAGCCCTGGCATGACCTCCACCGAGTTGCTCAAGGGGGTGGCGACAGACATGAAGCCCCGCCCGAACAGACTGCCCAGCAGATTTTGCACCACAATACCAATGCCAAAAGAGGCCACGAATACGGTGAAGAATGAACCTTCATGGCGCTGAATCGGCGCGTACATGAAGCGATCCAGCAGCACACCGAACACCACCGCACTGATGGCCGCCACGGCAACAGCAAAGGTCCAGTGCAAACCCATGCCGGCCAACGCGAAGTGGAACAGGTAGGCCGCAATAGCGAACGTAGCACCGTGAGCAAAATGGAATATCTTGGTAGAGCCAAAGATCAGCGAGAAGCCAGCTGCAGTGAGTGCGTAAATCGCTCCCACCTGCAAGCCGTTGGCAAGGAGTTGCAGAAACAGCATGACAGTCCCTTATTCCGTAGCTTTGACAAAGACCGTTTTGCCACTGCCGGAACCGTCCACCTCGAGTACCTGAATCGGTGCCAGCAGGGTGCCATTTTCCTGGAAAGAAACCTCGCCACCGACCAGCTCGAAGGTGTCCGTCGCTTTACGCTGGGCCAGCAGGTTGGCGCCCGTAATCTCTTTGTCTTGTTCTTCCAGCACCTGCGCAAGCAGTGCAAAAACCCTCACCGCGTTGTAGTAATTGGCAATGTAAGATGTCGGATTCTTGCCGTGCATTGCCTGGTAATCGTCCACAAAACGTTTAGTGACCGGATCTTCAGAGTCCCAGTCAATGCTTTGCGTCGTAAACAGAGCCCCCTGAGCCTCTTCCTGTTGCTGGATCCCCGGAACGGAGAACGCTGAATAACTGGCGATCTGCGCCTTTACGCCATTATCTCGCAGCTGTTTAACAATCTGTAGTTGCTGAGAACCATAGGAAGCCACATAGACCACATCCGGATTGTTGCTGCGAACTCGTGCAGCGACCCCGCTAAACTGCTGGGCTGAAGCAGCAATGGAGTGAGACTCCACTAGCTCGGCACCCAGTGAGGGCAACGTTTTCTCCAACTCGTTAAGAATCGACTCCCCAAGCGGATCGTCGACATACACCAAAGTGAACCGCTTATGGCCCAAATCGTTCACGGCGTACGCAGCCAATGCCCCCACTTCATTGTTCGCCAACGGAATAACGTTCCAGAAGTATTCGCCCAGCTCCGCCAGATCAGGGCCAACACCGCCCCCGTTTACCGCCACCGTCCGGCTGCGTTGAGCCAGTGTGGAAATTGCCTTGGACACCCCCGTAAAAGCAGAAAGCACATAAGGAACACCCTCCACATTGACCAGCTTGTTCATAGCAACAACACCTTGCTGGGGCAAGGCCTGACTGTCTTCGTAAAGGATTTTCAGATCGCCCGACAACATTCCGTCGTCGTTGGCGTGCTTGGCCGCGAGGTCTGCCCCGGACATGAATATGTCACCGTACGTGGCATTAGGCCCACTCAGTGGAAATACCGCACCAATTTCAATGTCATTCGCTTGCACAGACGCAGCGGAAAAAAGCCCTATGGCGAAAGCGATGGAAGAAAGTATCTTACGTAACATAAGCTATCCTCGGTGTGGCAGTGTTATTGTAATTATCCCATTTAAACTTAGCACCGATTCAGCAACGCACAATTCGCCATTCATTAAGACCCCGTTAAGGCAATATGAATATCGGCCAGGCCTCGGTAACGGCGTTTTCGTTTACCCTTGTTTGAGCCATAAATAAAGGAGCAGAACCATGAACTACCGCCGCCTTGGAACCACCGGCATGAACGTTTCCGAGCTGTGTCTCGGCACCATGACCTACGGCTCGCCGGAGTGGCGGG
>JBDNIR010000472.1:0-2984 GCA_041688195.1 Marinobacter sp. | reverse complement strand
GTCACAATTGACATATTGGCCGCGATTTCGTCTGCGTATTTACGGGCTTTCAGTCGTACTTTTTCCGGTGGGATGTCGTCCCGCCGGGCGGTTTCCCGGATCGCATCCCGTACCGCTGGCGTGCGCACCAGACCTTCCACCAGAGTGCGTCGATGAGACAAGTCAGGACCAAGCACAGCCTGGCGTACCCGGCGAAAATGGGTTCGGAGGATGCGAGCCAGCTTGCGGACGGCTTGCTCGTCATTGTCCCGGTACTCATCCACAACTTCACTGAGGGATATCGGTTTACTGAACTGGACGTACGTGTTCCGGCCATGGACCAGAATGATCAAAAATTTCTGCAAACGCCCGGCCACCGACCAGGTGTCGGAGAGCAGCAGCTTCACCAGGGACTTGGCTTTGTCCGGGGCACGGCCCCAAAACAGGGAGACCGGGACAATCTGTATATCAAGGGTGGGATCCTCGACGCCAAGCTCGACGATCTGCCTCATTCTTGGTGTCAGCAAGGGGGTTTGCCGGCGTGAGAACAATCCGCCGGTGCGGCGATACAAGAAGAAGAAGGAGCGGTCTGTACCCCTGTGGATTGGTAACGGTGCGCGGGCTGACGGAAGGCCCGCCCGCGCTACTTCCTGCTCCAGTACCAGGCGGCTGGACATGGAACTGTACTGGAGCACGTAGCAAACCGGCTTGTCGGGGTCGAGTTCCAATGCTTCCCGGCTGCCCCCAATGACATCTGTCCGAACCCATAAAAACAGCAGCTTACGCAGTAAGGTCAGGATCAGGCCAGTGAGGCCCGGCAATAAACGCATAGGATGGCTCCGGTTACCGTAACTGGCGCTCAGTGTACTTGGTCGCGGGCTGCGGGCAAAGCAGTCTGGCACTGCTTATGGCGCCATTCCGAATATGATACATTCTGTTCAATTCTATCAATCGGGAAGCTGGAAATGGTCGAGTGGGTTGCAGGTTGGTCCCGGGAGGCGCCGGAGCCGGATGCTGGCATCGTTGCACTGTACGATGGCTCTGTGCTTCGTTCGGAAACAGGCTGGCTTCATGCCTGGTCGGATACTGAAGCCTATCTTGCTGAAGGGGTAGAGCCGGTATATGTCGGCCGTTTGGGTGGCCGTCCGGTTTATGTGGCAGAGGTGAGGGGGTCTCGACAGGGGGCAGCCCTGGAACCGGTGCACCTGAGGGAGGTTTTCCTGACGGCAGATGACGCCACTGCTGCCATGGTTGGTACCGCCGCACAGGTGGCGCAGTGGTGGCGCGATCATCGCTTCTGTGGTCGTTGTGGGGAGCCTACGGGCTATCATCCCAGCGAGCGTGCACGTTGGTGCATCGGTTGTAATATTCCCTGGTATGCCCGAGTGGCGCCCTGCGTCATTGTGGTTATACGGCGGCAAGGACAGATGTTACTGGCACAGTCGGTTCGCGCGCGCAAGCACTTTTACAGCTTGATTGCCGGTTTTGTCGAAGCCGGTGAAAGTGCCGAGCAAGCCGTGGCACGAGAAGTTATGGAAGAGACCGGGTTGCAGGTTACCAATATTCGTTATTGCCGGTCTCAGCCATGGCCGTTTCCTCACCAGTTAATGCTGGGTTTCTTCGCAGATTATGTCGGCGGCGAACTGGTGTTGCAGCCGGACGAACTGGTTCACGCTGACTGGTTTCGCCCCGGTGAGCTGCCGGCAGTGCCGCCGGATGCAACCATTGCCGGCCGTCTGATCCGGGCCATGGAAGAGGAGATCAGAGCAGAGGAGTCGGCCGGTTGAGGGCACCTGAAATACTGATATTCGACTCCGGCGTGGGTGGCCTGAGCGTAGCGGGGTGTATACGGCGCCAGTTGCCGGGCGCCCGTCTGACCTATCTGGCAGACAATGCCTGTTTTCCCTATGGCGATCAGCCCGAAGAACGGGTCAGCGTGCGCTGCGTCTCGTTGGTGCAGCAAGCCCGTCTCCGCCATCCGGTGGATATTATTGTGATTGCCTGTAATACCGCCAGTACTGTCGTATTGCCAAGCTTGAGGGCAGCTACCGATATCCCGGTGGTCGGGGTTGTACCAGCTATAAAGCCTGCTGCAAGGCTGTCTGAAAATGGCCGGATTGGGCTGCTGGCAACGCCGGCAACGGTGAAGCGTGCTTATCTTGAACAGTTGGTCAGCGAGTTCGCAGCTGAGTGCATGATCGAGCGGGTAGGGCACCCCGATCTGGTGCGCTGGATAGAAGCCTGGGTGGCCGGGGCATCATTGCCGGAATCACAGCTTCGTTCTGCGTTGGAGCCGTTCAGAGCGGCCAGTGTCGACACGGTGGTGCTGGGCTGTACCCATTATCCGCTGATTATTGATACCTTGAAGGCGTTGCTTCCGAATGTCCGGCACTGGGTGGATTCCGGTGAGGCGATCGCCCGGCGGACTGCTCACTTGCTGGTGCAGAGAGGCTTCGAGGCGCGCTACAACACCCCATCTGAAGCTGCATTACAGGCGGTCTTTTTTACCGGCCAGATCCCGACAGGTATTGAAGGTTACCTCGAACAGGTTGGCTTGTCGGCCCGGCAAATTCTCGGGCAGTGGCCAGAAAGTGAAAGTGCTATAGCAGCCGGGTCAGTTTGAACATGGCGAAGACAGGTGAGCTGGAGCGGATATTCAAGCGGTATGCGCCGGATGCGACCCTGCAGCCATCGAATCAATGACAGTTTTTTGCCGCCTTGGTGAGACATTCGTCAGACTACGGCTCTCACTTGCTGACTATCCAACATCCTTGAAATGGCTTCGGCGGGCTGGGCTGGACTATAGAAGAAACCCTGCATCTGTTGGCAACCCAGCCCTTTCAGGTACGCCAATTGCGCATCCGTTTCCACGCCTTCCGCGATAATGTCCAGCTTCAGGCCATGGGCCATGGCCACGATAGCGTTGACGATGCAGGCGTCGTCTTCTCCATTTCGAATGCCGCGGACAAACGACTGGTCTACTTTCAAAGTGTGGATGGGCAAAT
>JBDNIR010000471.1:0-1504 GCA_041688195.1 Marinobacter sp. | reverse complement strand
TGCCATCATGGTGAAGATGCGATGGC
This sequence comes from Marinobacter sp., assembly GCA_041688195.1. Lineage (GTDB taxonomy): Bacteria > Pseudomonadota > Gammaproteobacteria > Pseudomonadales > Oleiphilaceae > Marinobacter. The sequence goes on along the minus strand of JBDNIR010000471.1, from coordinate 1,478 downwards.
CGATCAGGTTGATGGTGTCCTGGCTATATTTTTCGGGAGTGATAGCGCTGATATGGTCGCCTTCGAGCAATTCCATAGTCAGCACCCGCCGCGCGGAGTGGCTGCTGATCACCCGGGGAATGCGAATCCACTCGTCATTTTTGTGGAACTCCTGGAACGCCTCCAGGTTGCGGGCTTCGTTTTCGTAATCCAGCTCCTCCTTCAGGCGCACGCGAATCTCGGCGAATAGCTGGTCTACGTGGTCTTTCGGCATTTTCAACAAACCGCCCAGGCGCAGGGCCATTCGCAGTTGCTTGAGGTCGGAATCACAGGAGTCGTCAACGCCCGGGTACTGCACTTTCACGATCACATCTTCGCCGCTGTGCATCCGTGCCCTGTGCACCTGCCCGATTGACGCAGCGGCATAGGGCTCTTCCTGCAGGTATTCGAACAGCTCACCAAGAGGCTTGCCCAACTCTGCTTCGACCTGACCAACGATGACATCAAAGGGCATCGGCGGCGCTTCTTTCTGAAGTTTCTGCAGGGCATCCGAGAATTCCCGGGGCAGGAAATCCTGGGTTTGTGAGGCGATTTGCCCCACCTTCATCACCGCACCCTTGAGTTCCCCCAAGGTGTCGACGAGCTGGCCCGCCATCCGGGAGTAATGCTCGCTGCGGGCGGCTTCGTCCTGCTCCTGGCCAAACAGACGGCGTGCCCGTTGGCCAGCGTATTGGCCTGCCACGGAGGCTGTCATGCCTGCAAGTTTGAAGAATCGCCCGCTACGGGATGTGACCGGTTTTTTTGTCATAGTATTTGTACGTTTAAGGGTCAGGAAGTTATCACAACACTTCTGTTCCGATAAACAGTACGTCCTCAAGCTGAAACTGCAGTTTTTGTCCGGAAACCAGCGGCCCGACGCCCGCCGGTGTGCCGGTTAGCACAACATCTCCCGGCAGCAGTGTAAAGGTCTGGCTGATATGGGCAAGCAGAGGGAGAATAGGGTTCAGCATGTCTGAGGTGTCACCAGTCTGTTGGCGGCTACCGTCGATGTCGAGGCTGAAACCCAGGTGGCTGGCCTGCTTCAGGTGCTCGGCGGGGACAAAGGGTGACAGCGGGCAGGCGCCGTCAAAGCCCTTGGCTCTCTCCCAGGGCTGGCCCTTTTCTTTGAGTTGGCTTTGCAGGTCGCGGAGCGTCAGGTCCAGCGCCAGACCGTAACCAAGGATGGCCCGGTTTGCTTCGTCTTCGGTGGCGTTGGTAAGAGGCACACCAATCAACACCGCCAGTTCGGTCTCGAAATGCACCGTGCCCTGGTCTTTTGGCAGCGCGAGCGGCCGCGTTAAGTGTGCGGCGGCGGTTGCGGGCTTGATGAAAAGCAAGGGCGTATCAGGAATGGGGTTATTCAGTTCTTTGGCGTGCTCGGCATAATTGCGACCCACACAAACGATCTTGCCGAGGGGCAGACGGATGGCCGTGCCGTCTTTCCAGTGGTGTTCGTAAGC
>JBDNIR010000470.1:0-6619 GCA_041688195.1 Marinobacter sp. | reverse complement strand
CGTATGATTGTTGTTGTGGAACTTCATTATACGAGCTTGCTATTACCTTTCAAAGGCTTACGTGCAATTGTCAACAGACCCTAAGGAAACGCTGATTAATTCCGTTTGCACTGCGGTTGCAGTAAAATAGCGACTTCATCCTTCGCCTCGACCGGGAACGACCATACAGCAAACGAGTTTCGCCCAAGCAGAGTACGCCGCCAAGAGAAAGACAACGCGGCGATTTCATCGCTCAAAAATGACTATTGAGTGCTGAACGAAAAATAGATTATTTCTCAGGCCGAATTCCACTGGCCTTGCAAGTAGTCGCCGTCTTTCGTTAATTGATCAGCGCTTCCTTAAGGGGCGTGATTTTTCTGAATCTGGGCGGCGCCCTGTCGGGCTGGAGCTGGCGCGGTCCTTTTCTGGTCTATCTCAGTGGCATCCTATTGTTGCCCTACGCCTGGGCGGTATTGATAGAACCCCGGCGCAATCGGCCGCGCCGGGAAGGGGTCACTGACCCGCCTGTCTCCGTTGACTACTGGCGCACGGGCCTCGCCTACTTTTTGGGGTTGATCAGCATGGCGTTGTTCTATTTGTTTCCCGCGCAGCTGCCGTTCCTGCTTTCTCAGCATGACGAGGTCAGTGGCGTAGCCATTGGTCTGGCGATATCCGCAGCCCCACTGACGTCGGCGCTCGTGTCTTTCAGCTATGGCTACCTGAAACCGTTTTTTTCCGTAATCACGCTTTATGTTCTGGCCTTCCTCCTGTCGGCGGTGGGCTTTTTGGTGGTTGGCGTGACCGCAAGTTACTCGATAACTGTCGCCGGCGCCGCGCTTGCCGGTCTGGGGTTTGGGCTCTTCATGCCCAACACCACTGTCTGGTTGATGCGGATTACCCCGAGGCAGCGCGGGGCCGCGTGTTCGGCGGCTTCTCGTCGACCTTCTTTTTCGGCCAGTTCATATCGCCTCTGGCGGTTGCGCCGATGGCCATCTGGCTCGCCTCCCTACGGGATGTCTTTATTGCATCCGCCGTCTTTTGCTGCGTGATGGCAGATGTTCTGATGGTGTTGGGCAATTCCATGCTGCGGGCGGACAGGCGGCTGTAAAAACCGGAAAGCGAATTATTTCGCCCGTCCTCCCATCCATCTATCGCCCCTTGTTTTCTATTTTCATAAATTTCCGCTTGACGGTGTTTTCTTCTAAGAGTACATGTATACAAGTATCCTTGGATGGTAAAGTCAACAATGACAAGACAATTTGATCTGCATTCGGATCACTGGGTTCAGGAGGCAAAATCTTGAAACAGGATCCAATGGTCGATGGAGCGGCGCTGCTTGAATTCCCGCCTTTAAATGAATTCGCAGCTTATGTACCACTGCGAGTGGCGGTACTGCAGCGCCTCAAAACCGCTATCGTTGACGGAACCCTGAGGCCGGGGCTTCTGTTGAGCGAGAACGCCATTGCGGCACAGTTTTCGGTCAGTCGGACGCCCGTGCGGGAGGCGCTCCGTGCGTTGGAGCAAGAGGGTCTGATTTCTGTTCTGCCGGGCCGGAAAGTCATTGTTTCGATGCCAACGGTTCAGGATATCAGCGAAGTTTATGACATTCGTCTGATACTGGAATCAGAAGCTATTCGGCGTATTGCCGCCAATTATCCGGAAAAGATCCCGCAACTCAGAGACTCAGTGGAGCGCCAGCAGTCTGCTTTGGCCCAGGAAGATCGCACTTATCTGCGAGCCATTAACACAGAGTTTCACAAGTTGATTACCGCCAGTTTGAACAACAGCCGCTTAAGCCAATCCCTTGACGCGGTGCATGACTCCATATCCCGGTTTCGTCTTTTTTCACTGGAAGACGAGGGCTGGCCGGAGAAAGGCGTGGCGGAACACGATCAATTGGTCTCCTTTCTTGAACAAGGAGACGTTGAAGGTGCGATTAGTCTTTTGAAGCAACACTTAAAGACTGCGCAACAAATACTGGAAGACCGCTTTTGGAGAAGACGTGATGATGAAAAACAAAACTAATATACGAATCCTTGGCTTGTCAGTGGCCGCAGCGTTGATAGTTATAAATGGGCAAGCTTTGGCTGCCGAGACGATGACTCTGAAGCTTGGGCATGTGCAGCCTCAGTCGCATATCTTTCATAAGGGGGCGGTGAAATTCGGCGAAACGCTAGAGGGTGCCTCGGATGGCCAGATGAAACTGGAAATATATTCGGACGGCGTTATGGGCAGCGAGCGCAGCCTACTTGAATCGTTGCAGATTGGCTCGATCGATCTGGTCACGGTGACATCGGCTCTGACCAGTACCTTCAGTCAAGACTATGCGTTGTTTTCTCTACCCTTCCTCTTCGACTCCTATGAAGACGTATTCCGCGTCATGGACGACAAGGCGATTGCCGATGCCCTCAGTCAAGATCTGATAAGCAAAGGCATTCGACCGCTTGCGTACTGGATTGGCGGGGCGCGCAGTTATTACGGAACCGGCCCGGTAGGTTCGTTAGGCGATTTTAAGGGCATGAAGATCCGGACAATGGAAGATCCATACTACGTCAAGACCTGGGAATCGCTTGGCGCCATGCCGACGCCGCTGCCGTTCGGCGAGGTGTATACCGCCATGCAGACCAAACTGGTGGACGGCGCCGAAGGCGCAATTAACACCTACGTCGCGAAAAAGTTCTACGAGGTGGCTTCTAATGTCGCTGTGATCAACTACGTGTACTCCGTGCAACCGCTGCACATTTCGGAGATGACCTGGAACAAGCTCAACGAAGAACAGCAGGGATGGGTCCGGGAAGCGGCGCAAGCTTCCGCAGTTTACGAACGCAAACTTCTGCTGGAGGTAGATAAGGCACTGCAGGAAACTCTTGCAGTGCACAAGGTCGAAGTGACTCATCCGGATATCGAGCCGCTGCGTGAAGCCGTTGAACCGGTATATGAAGATTTCCGCGAAGAGTATGGCGATGACGTCTATAAAATGGTGGAAAAAATCCGCGGACAATAGGGAGCCCATAATCCAACCGCAGGGAGTCTAGTGATGAACAGCGAGAACATCCGCAAAGATCGCCGACCGCAGTCGTTGGCAGTCAAAGTCTGGCAATTGCGAACGGTAATCGTTGAGTGCCTATGCGCGCTCTTTCTGAGCACGCTTGTGGTAACGCTCTTCGTTCAGGTGATAGTCCGGTATGTGTTCGCGTACCCACTCACCTGGAGCCAGGAGATTGTGGCGCTATCCTTCACTTGGCTCTGCTTCCTAGGGGCGGCGGTCGCCGTGAAATACAGAGGCCACATAGTCGTCGATTTTCTGATCAATTTAAGCCCGATTCCCGTCCAGAAGGCAGTTATCGCCATGACTGGGCTGGTGGTAGTGGGCTTCGCCGTGCTTCTCTCTTTTAGCGGTTACAAAATGATGTTGATCAGCCATGGTCAAGCTACCCCAGCCCTTGGTTTGCCCCTGAGTTATGTATACGCCTCGTTGCCGGTAGGGGGTGCGCTCATTGCCTACTACGAGTTCAGGCACATATGGGCAGTTTGGAAAGGACAGAAGCCACCGGTAGCGTTTTCATTGGTTCGGGAAGAGGTGCCCGACAAATGACCCCGATACTTTTTACCGTCTTTCTGGTTGCCATGCTGGTTGGCGTGCCCGTTACCTTCGCCCTCGCTCTTGCGGCAATGGCAGGAATTCTTTATGTCGATCTACCCATGGTCGTCATCGCCCAGCGGATGGTACCCGCCATTTTTGACGCATCCGCGCTGGTTGCCATTCCGCTGTTTATCTTCGCCGGCAATATCCTGAGTTATGGCGGCATGGGCGATCGGATGATCAATCTCGCCAACATTCTGGTGGGACGCACTCGCGGCGGGCTATCGTCGGCAAACATCGCCGCGAGCATGTTTTTTGGCGGGATCTCCGGGTCCGCTACGGCTGATACCTCAGCGATTGGTAGCGTCATGATCCCCGCGATGGAGAAGCAGGGGTACGACAGGGCATTCGCGACGGCTGTAACGGTGATCTCCTCCCCATTGGGGACAATTATCCCACCCAGCATCGTGATGATCGTTTATTGCTGGGTGACCGAAACGTCCATTGCCAAGATATTCGCAGCAGGCTACGCGCCCGGCCTTCTTCTGGGTATGACGTTAATGCTAATGGGCTGGATAATCTCCGTGCGGAACAATTATCCGACTGCGCCACGGTACAGCTGGCGTGAGCAGTGCGCGATATTCGTGGATACCCTGCCGGGTTTGTTGATGCCGGTGTTAATCATTGGCGGCATCCTCACTGGGGCATTCACCGCCACTGAGGCTGCTGCCGTCGCAGTCGTTTACGGTCTGCTAGTGTCGGTTTTTTACTACAAGGAACTCAAATGGTCGCACATGCCGGATCTCTTCATGGAGACGATCAAGCTCACCGGTATCGTAGCCTTCCTTATAGCAGTGGCAGCCGTATTCGCGTGGTTGATGGCTTATGATCGGTTGCCGTATCGAGTTGCTGAGGCACTTGTTCAAATCGATCCAAGCGCCAATGTTTTCCTTATGTTCTATATGGCAATCCTGTTGTTTTTAGGGGTGTTTCTGGCGCCTACGGAAGGGCTTATCATTGCTGTGCCCATTCTTTATCCTGCTGCGATGACGATCGGGATCGATCCTCTGCACTTCGGTATTATCACCGTTGTTACCCTGGCGATGGGCCATGTCACTCCGCCAGTCGGATTGTGCCTGTTCGTCGGTGCAGCGGTAAGCAAGTTACCGATAGGGCAAATCATAAAAGCACTGTTGCCGTTCTATCTTGCAGCCTTATTTGCTCTCTTGATGATCGCAGCTTTCCCGATTATCTCGACCGGCATCCCGAAATTACTTGATTTGTAAGAGCGCCGTCGAAAGCTGTATTTAGCTCTTTATCGGACGCCAGCGTGGCACGTCACGCTAGCGTTGAATGATTTCACTGCTCGTGTTGAAAGGTTGAGATCAGGGCGCGAGCTATTTTGTATCTGTGGAGGTATTCCAATGTTAAATGAAACAAAGCGCAAAACTATAACTGAGCCATCACGTGAAACCCCCCTTCTGATGGATACTGATATCGTAGTGGTAGGTGGGGGCACCACGGGACCTTTTGCCGCAATTTCGGCAGGTCGGCGTGGCAAACGCGTGGTAATGATTGAGCGCTTCGGGTCTCTTGGGGGCAATCTCACACTCGGTCTAAATACCAAGCCGTCAGGAGCGCTTTTGGGTGGGCTACCGCTGGAGATATGGAACCTGGCGCGTACGGTCAACGGTGCTGGCAAAGATTATATGGCGACCACCAAATCCGGCGGGGTGAACATAGCGTCGCCTTGCGACCCCGAGATGATGAAGATTCTGCTGACAAAGTTGTGCGTGGAAGCGGGCGTCCAGATATTGTTCGAGACCGTGGCTTCAAAACCGATCGTTGAAAATGGCGCCGTGACAGGTGTGATTATCGAGAACAAGGGAGGCCGTCAATTCATCTCTGCTAAAGCTGTTATTGACTGCTCCGCGGACGGCGATATCGCCGCGCAGGCTAACGCGCCCTTCGTTATGGGGGCAGGGGATGAGGACGTGACAATGCAGCCTGCGTCCATGTACTTCACGATGTCCAACGTCGATAACAGACGCCTCGCTGACTGGGCCAAAACCTCCGATGATATTCCCGCGCGCGCAATACCTGAGCTGGAGAAAGATCTCGACTACGGGCTTTGGCTCACCGGCTTCAATAAGACCTTGAAAAAGTTCCAGGCCGATACCGGTATTGAACTGCAGCGTGACAACATTACCCTGAAGACCGCCGCGGGGATAATGTACGTTAACGGCACCCGTGTTCTGGGAGTGGATGTGTTCAATCCCGCCGAATTTTCGATGGCTGTGGTCGAATGCTATCGCCAGATTGAGGCGGTCGCCAAGTGTCTGCAAGAACGGGTGCCGGGCTTCGAACGGGCGAAAATCATGCAGATCGCGCCGGTGTTGGGCGTTCGCGAGACACGGCACATCCGCGGTGAATATGTACTCACTGGCGAGGATGTGATGAATGGCAAACATTTTGAAGACAGCATCGCGGCGGATGCGTCCGCATTGGACATCCATGATCCCAAGGGTGCGGATGTCGACTTCCGGGGTATGGTGCCGTACGAAATTCCCTACCGTTGTCTTGTTCCACTCGAGGTAGAGCAGCTGCTGGTGGCCGGTCGGTGCATCTCGGCGGATCACGACGCCCACTCGCGCTCGCGTAACATGCCGGCCTGCATGGCGACCGGTCAGGCCGCCGGTATTGCCGCTGCGATTGCGATCGACGAGGGCGTGAGTTTGCGCAACGTGCCGATAGCCCAAGTCCAGGAGGCTCTTCGCGCGATACGCATGCCCCTGTTCGCAGAGGACATACAGTAAATCATTACCTGATTACGTATATGGCTCAGCCAGCTTCAGCAGCCGGTAAGGCATCGGCGGTGTCCTGGCCGCTACCGTCAGAAACCGTGGAATCATGGCTGTGAGGTCATAGCGCCGATTGAAGCGGTACTCGAACTCGGCCAGGTAACGCGGCACATGCTGGCCACGAATCGCATGGTAGCTGCCGGTGATGGCGTTCTTGACGTTGCCCAGCACGGTGTTGACCCAGTTGAACGCGGGG
>JBDNIR010000098.1:0-2477 GCA_041688195.1 Marinobacter sp. | reverse complement strand
CCGCAGGTGACGGCGTACTTTTGAGCCAGCCTCAGCCCTGGCAGGGTTTTGCGCGTATCCAGCAACTTGACGCTGGTGTGTTCCACTTGGCGTGCATAGAACGCACAACGGGTTGCAACGCCCGACAATGTTTGCAGCCAGTTCAGCGCAGCCCGCTCAGCGGTCAGCAGACTTCGGGCATTGCCTTCGCAGGAAAACAGTACTTGGTCCGGTGCTGCTTCATCACCATCCTGGACGTACCAGGTCAGGGAGAGGGCAGGGTTTACCTGGCGAAAAACCTCTTCAACCCACGCTGTTCCAGCAATTATGGCGCGCTCCCGTGTGATGACGCGCCCCGTTGTGGTTCTACCTGCCGGTATCAACGCTGCGGTGATGTCACCATTACCAATATCTTCTCTGAGGCTTTGTGCAACGCCTTCAATTCGCGCCTGTCTGAGCAGGTCCGGGGGTATTTGGCTCATGTTCAAGTAAGGCTCTGGCTGGCAACAGAAAATGATTCACGATTCTACAGTTTGTTAAAGCCGGGGCCAACTTAATCCTGTTACCCGGTCAGCCCACATCTGACACAGCGCGTCAGCTTTTGTCACTTGGTTGGCAGAGCCGTAATATTTTTGCCGTGCCAACTTGGCGTGTTCAGATCACTATCACTTTAATATTCGGCTTAATATGTGAACCCGTTCCGGCAAACACAAAAGGTGACAATTCCTGACACAAGGTGACGTATCAAGCGCCTAGTATGCGTAATGAGAGTATTAATTAATGTAAAACCGGAGTAAGCCGTTATGGCGCAGGATAACAAGGTCGTCAGTCTGAAAGGACAGCGGGGGGTAGACCGTTTTACCATGCCCGCGACTTTGGTTCGGTTGCGGGACGCGTCCGGTCAGTCGCTTAAAACGTTGCTGTCAGAATTTTTCGATGACGCCGATGATGCGCTGTTCAATATGGCTGACAAAGCCGGTTCAAACCAGGAACAAGCTGCTTACTTTGACGCCATGCGTGAGCTTCGGTTACGTCGCAAGAGCATGATGCTGTCAGTGTTGCAGTGGCTGGGGCGCGCCTTCAACGAATTGGGCCGGTTTGATCCTCAGCCAGGTAACAAGGCGCTGGAAAATGTCGATCAGGACTCCCTGACTCTGATGGACCACGGTGATCTTGAGCAGAAAGTCGCATTGGATAATCTGATCACCAAACTCCGTAACCGTTACAGCGATACTATCCGTCTGCTTGTTGTACGCGTTTCGCATGTGGCTTCAGGTGTTCGGCTTGAGGATCGCCAGATGCCGCTTAGCCCCGAGGTGATCTGCACTGGCCTTGGAGAGGCGTGTAGCGAGCTTGATATTGATATTCGTGCCAAGCTCGTGGTTCTGAAACTGTTCGACAAGCTGTTGATAAGTCGGCTTGAGTCGCTGTATCAGAATGCCAATCGTTTATTGGTGTCGGAGGGTGTTCTGCCCGACATGAAACGACCGCCGGTCGGCAACGGACAGGCGAAGCCTGGCGAGACAAAAGCAGCTCGGGGCCTGGTTCCACCTGGCCGTTATGCAAATGAGGAAGGCGAGGCGGTTGATCAGGAAGAGAGCGGTGGAAACGGTCAGGGGATCTTCTTTGAGCTTAGCGCGTTGTTGCATCGGGATGATCCCGGGGTTTCCCGTCAGTCTGCACCTGCAGGAGGTCGGCAATTGGTCACCAGTGCGCTGATGAACCGGTTGGGCAAAATTCAGGCGGAAGAATTTATCGTCAATGGCGCTAACACTATGTCGTTGCCGATGCAGCTCAAGCGAGTTCTGGATTCGGGCTCAGGTGAAATCTACTCTATCCAGCAGGTCGACAATGATGTGATCAACCTGGTCACTATGCTGTTTGACTTCATTCTTGAAGACCGTCAGTTACCGCCGGTTATGAAAGCGCTGATTGGCCGGCTCCAGATTCCTGTGCTAAAGGTCGCGTTGTGTGACCACAGTTTTTTCAATCGTGGGGGTCATCCCGCCCGTAAGCTTCTGAACGAGCTGGCCATGGCGGGTATGGGCTGGAATGAAAAGCCTGCTGGTCAGCGTGACCCGCTGCTGGAGCAAATCGAATCCGTGGTAGACCGGCTACTCAATGAATTCACCGACAATGTGGACTTGTTCTCGGAGCTGCTGAAAGACTTCAGCCACTTCATGGATCTTGATCGTCGTCGTCGTGAGTTGGTTGAGCAACGCCTGAGGGACGCAGAAGAAGGGCGGGCAAAGCAGGAGCGGGCGAAAGAATCTGTCGATATTCTGGTGGAACAGGCCCTGTCGGACCGGTGTATACCTCCTTCGGTTGAAACTTTGCTGGCAGGCCCCTGGAGAAAATACCTGCAGTGGGTCATTTTGCGGGAAGGGGCGGAGAGTGAACTTTGGCAGCAAGCCTCTGAGCTGACAAGAAAGCTGATCTGGAGCGTGGACCCGGCACCGGTGGGGGCGGAAACCCGCAGCGAGCTGCTGCGTGCGATT
>JBDNIR010000097.1:0-6802 GCA_041688195.1 Marinobacter sp. | reverse complement strand
TACTACCGCATGGGCCTGGGGCAGGCGACAGGTATCGGTTTTCCTGGCGAGGCGGTTGGAGTGCTGCCGAGCCCGCCGCGCTGGCGTCCGGTCGAAGAGGCCACGCTGTCGTACGGGTATGGTCTGAGTGTTAATGCCCTGCAGTTGGCGCAAGCTTATATGGTGTTGGCCAATGGGGGCATCCGTTATCCGCTCAGTCTGTTAAAGCAGGATGTTCCGCCACCGGGAGAGCGGGTGTTGTCGGAAGGCGTTACCGCCGAGGTGCGCGATATGCTGCGTGCGGCAGTAGAAGATGGTACAGGGAAGCGGGCCCAACCGGGCTTCTATTCGGCTGGCGGTAAAACCGGCACTGTGCATCTCGTTGGTGCGGGCGGGTATGAGAAGAGTCAGTACAAGGCCATTTTTGCGGGGATGGCGCCGGTGGAGAACCCCCGTCTTGCACTGGTGGTGGCCGTTGATGCCCCTCAGGGAGGAGAATATTACGGTGGTGAAGTGGCTGCTCCAGTGTTTGCCCGTGTTATGGGAGATGCCCTGCGGCTGCTCAATGTAAAACCTGAACTGGAGCTTGGCAAAAATGGCACGAAGGCGCCGGGCCGGGCATTCGGGGAGCGGGGATAAGCCTATGTGTGTCACATCGCTTAGCACATTGTTACAGGGCGTCGCACCGTTACCGTCGGTGTTCGATGTCACCATTCATGGCCTTGCGACCGACAGTCGTGAAGTGCGTCCGGGCGATGCGTTTGTTGCGCTGGCAGGTTCACGAACGCCGTCAGACCATTATATTGACGCGGCTATCCGAGCGGGGGCGGCTGTAATTCTTCTCGAAGCTCCCCAGGCTGGTGAGTGTTCCGAACATCAGGGCGCGCTCGTTGTTCCAATCGCAGACCTGCGAGACAAGCTGGGTTTGCTCGCTGATCGTTTTTATGAACATCCCTCTCAGCGACTGCGTTTGCTGGGCGTCACCGGCACCAACGGCAAGACTTCCGTCACATATTTTCTTTCCCAGTTACTGAGCGAAACCGGGACTCTCTGTGGAATGATCGGAACGTTGGGTTGCGGTATGCCCGGGAGGCTACAGCCAACGGCTCACACCACGCCTGACGTTGCCAATGTGAATAAGTGCTTATCCCACATTCTTTCCCAAGGCGGACGGGCAGCCGCCATGGAAGTGTCTTCCCACGCTTTGGAACAGGGCCGGGTAGACGGTATTGCCATGACTGGCGCGATCTTTACCAACCTGAGCCGTGACCATCTTGACTACCACGGTACGATGGAAGCCTATGGCAACGCCAAGGCGAAGCTGTTTCTGCGCGAGGGCCTGCATTTTTCAGTCATCAATTTTGATGACCCTTTTGGCCGTCAACTCTATGAACAGCTTGAAGGCCAGTGCGATCGTGTGCGCTTCAGCCTGCACGAGTCCCAGACCGAGCTTTGGCTAACGGATTATCGTCCTGGCGCAGCTGGTTTTTCAGCTTCGATTGACGGGCTGTGGGGGGCATTTGAAATTGAAGCGCCTCTATTGGGTAGTTTCAATGTCAGCAATGTACTTGCAGCCATGGGCGCGGTTCTGAGCTTGGGTGTGCCGCTGGAGCGGGTTGTGGCGGCGACAGCAAAGCTTTCTCCACCCCCTGGTCGGCTGGAATCCTACAGTGGTCAGAATGGTACCCAGGTAGTCGTCGATTACGCGCACACGCCGGATGCTTTGGCCAACGCTTTGGCGGCTTTGCGCCCCCACACTACCGGTGAATTGATCTGTGTCTTCGGATGCGGAGGTGACCGTGACACTGGCAAACGACCGGAAATGGCAAAAGCCGCAGAGAGCGGCGCCGATCACGTGATCGTGACCGATGATAACCCGCGCTCCGAGCATCCGGACGCCATCGCCCAGGATATCATGGCCGGTTTCGAGGCGCCCGCTTCGGTGCAATTGATTCATGACCGAGCCAAGGCCATACAGATGGCCATCGCACAGGCCCGCCCTGGAGATGTGGTTCTGATCGCAGGTAAGGGCCACGAAGCGTGGCAGGACATTGCCGGTCAGCGGGTGCCATTCAGTGATGCAGAACAGGTGCGTTCAGCATTATCACTGACCGGGGGTGTCGCATGATGCGCTCGTTTTCGCTGACTGAAGCTGCGCAGTGGCTTGGAACTCAGACGCCTCATACTGATGCCTTATTTGGGAAGGTTTCCACCGACACGCGGACACTTCTGCCGGGTGATTTATTTGTTGCGCTCAGAGGCGAGCGGTTTGACGGTCATCGTTTCCTGGCCGAAGCGGCTGATGCTGGGGCTTCAGCGTTAGTGGTTGATACCGCCGATGTGTCGATAGCTTTACCGCAGCTCGAGGTGGCGGATACCACAGCAGCATTGGCCGCCCTGGCATTCGGGAATCGCAGTGAAAGTAAGGCTCGCTTCGTTGCAGTAACCGGTAGCAGTGGAAAAACTACGGTCAAGGAAATGCTGGCCTCCATTCTGCGTGGCGCGGGTGAAACCCTTGCTACCCGGGGCAATTTGAATAATCACGTAGGCGTGCCGCTGACGTTGTTCGATATTACTCCCGAGCATCAGTTTGCCGTGATTGAACTCGGTGCCAGTGGTGTTGGCGAAATCGCTCACACTGTTACGATTACTCAGCCCGATGTGGCGATTATTACCAATGCCGGAGAGGCGCATCTGGAAGGGTTCGGTAGTTACGAAAATATCGTGACGGCCAAGGGTGAGATCATTGACGGGGTGCTCGCCGGTGGCACTGTGGTTCTGAACCGGGATGATCCGGCCTATGCCGTTTGGCGCAACCGAGCCGGGGAGCGAAAAGTGGTCTCCGTTGGCTCCGGGGCGCCGGAATCGGCGGACTATACGTTTGAGCTATTGGCGGTAGGCGTTTCCGAACAGACGTTGAAACTGTACGGGCCTGATGGCTGGGCCTGCGATGTCAGGCTCTCCCTCCTTGGCCAACACAACCTCACCAACGCCCTGCTGGCCGTCGCCGCGGTGCGCGAACTGGGTATCGATGATCATTGCATTCAGACGGGACTTTCGGCCTTGACGCCAGTGCCCGGCCGTTTGCAGTCCATCGTCCTGGCGCCGGGTATCACGGTGATCGACGACAGCTATAACGCCAACCCCACGTCCATGAAAGCAGCGCTTGAAGTGTTATCAAAAAACGTCGGCCAACGCATTGCGGTGCTCGGAGCCATGGCTGAACTGGGTGAGGGGGCCGAGCGTCTGCATGAACAGGTCGGCGCCTACGCCAGAGAGCTGGCTATTGAAACGCTGGTGGTGGTTGGAGCGCACGCGGAAGCTTACCGGAAGGGTTTTGGTGAACACACAGTGATCTGCCCTGATCACGGCGATGCCATTAATTACGTTGCGACGCAGCTTGCTGCCCCGGTCACGGTGCTGGTGAAAGGATCTCGCAGTTCCACCATGAACCTCGTGGTGGAGGGACTCAAAAACAAGGTGACACATTCATGCTGCTCTGGCTGACGGGAATACTTTCAGACTATTTCACATCGCTGACGGTGTTCCAGTACCTGACCCTGCGCGGTATTTTTGGTGTGCTGACCGCGCTACTGATTTCGCTGGTGATTGGCCCCGTGATGATACGCAAACTGGGTCAGTATCAGATTGGTCAATCGGTCCGTGATGACGGCCCCCAGACTCATCTCAGTAAGGCTGGGACGCCGACCATGGGCGGTGCCCTGATTCTGGTGGCGATTGCCATCAGCACCCTGTTGTGGGCAGACCTCACCAATCGCTATATCTGGATTACGCTGGTGGTCACTTTGCTGTTTGGTGCGATCGGTTGGGTCGATGATTATCGGAAGGTGGTTGAGCGAAATCCTCGTGGTCTTCCCAGCCGCTGGAAGTATTTCTGGCAATCGATGATTGGCGCGTTGGCGGCTTTTGTATTGTTCTACACAGCTACCTTGCCCCAGGAGACTTCTCTGTTTGTACCGTTATTCAAGAATGTGTCGTTCACGTTAGGGCCAGTGTTTTTCATTCTCCTGACCTACTTTGTCATCGTGGGCAGCAGTAATGCGGTCAACCTGACCGATGGCCTGGATGGTCTGGCCATTCTGCCCACGGTAATGGTCGCGGCTGCACTCGGGATATTTGCCTATCTTTCGGGCCATGCCCAGTTTTCGAACTATCTGCTGATTCCCCATTTGCCGGGAACCGGTGAACTCATCGTATTTTGCGGCGCCTTGGTGGGAGCCGGCTTGGGTTTCCTGTGGTTCAACACCTATCCGGCCCAGGTTTTCATGGGAGATGTAGGTGCTCTGGCCCTTGGTGCTGCACTTGGGGTGGTCGCGGTAATCGTGAGGCAGGAGATTGTGCTGTTCATCATGGGCGGCATTTTTGTGATGGAAACGGTGTCGGTGATTTTGCAGGTTGCCTCGTTTCGACTGACCGGGCGGCGGATTTTCCGCATGGCGCCATTACATCATCACTTTGAATTGAAAGGCTGGCCCGAGCCCCGCGTGATTGTGCGGTTCTGGGTGATCACTGTCGTGCTCGTCCTGGTTGGACTGGCCACGCTGAAAATTCGATAGGCAAAGCGGATCATTATGAGCGTCATTGTTTCAGACCGTCGCACACTGGTAGTAGGACTCGGCAAGACCGGGCTCTCCTGCGTGCGCTATCTGCTGGCGCAGGGGCGGGATGTTGCCGTGGCCGATAATCGACTGTCACCACCCGGCCTCGCCGAGCTTAAAGCTCAGTGGCCGGATGTTCCGGTGCATCTGGGTAGTTTCGAGGCCGAGCTTTTTGCGGGTTTCAATGAGTTGGTGGTCAGCCCCGGACTGAGCATAGAAGAGCCTGCAATTTGTGCTGCGGCTGAGCGTGGAGCCCGGATTCGTGGTGATATTGATTTGTTCAGCGATGCCGCACAGGCGCCTGTTGTCGCGATAACAGGCTCTAACGGCAAGACTACGGTGACCTCCCTTTTAGGTGAGATGGCGAAAGCTGCCGATGTCCGGGTAGCGATTGGCGGTAATATCGGTACTCCGGCGCTGGAACTGCTCGACGCCGCAGTCGAACTGTACATACTGGAGCTCTCCAGTTTCCAGTTGGAAACCACCGAAACATTGGGTGCGCTGGCCGCGACCGTGCTGAATGTCAGTGATGATCACATGGATCGCTACGCTACGAAAATGGCTTACTTCCAGGCCAAGCAGCGTATTTTCAATGGCTGCAAGACTGCCGTGGTCAACCTGGATGATCCGCTCAGCACACCGATGGCACGGGATACACTGCGCTTTATCTGTTTCGGGATGCATCGAATCAATCCGGAGACTTTCAGTACCCGGGATGATGAGGGCGACGCCTGGATTACCTTTGGGTTTGACAATCTGATTCGCCAAAGTGAACTGCCACTGCTTGGCCGCCACAACTTGAGTAATGTGATGGCTGCCCTGGCACTGGGGCATGCCGCTGGCCTGCCGATGGCGGTGATGCTGGACGTTGCCCGGAGCTTCCGTGGTCTGCCCCACCGTTGTGAGTTTGTCCGTAACGTGGCAGGTGTGGATTACATCAATGACTCCAAAGGCACCAATGTAGGTGCGACGGTAGCGGCCATCGAGAGTCTGGTTCCGATGAATGGGAAAATCGTGCTGATTGCCGGGGGTGAGGGCAAGGGTGCGGATTTTCGTCCATTAGTGGCGCCGATATCCCGCCATTGCCGGGCTGTCATCCTGATCGGGCGTGACGCGGTCAAGCTGGCGGACCTGCTCCACGGTCATGTAGAGGCCCGGCAGGCTGATACGCTCGCTCAAGCGGTCATCAGGGCCGCGGAAACTGCCCATGCCAATGACCGGGTCCTGCTGTCACCGGCCTGCGCCAGTTTCGATATGTTCCGGAACTACGAAGACCGCGGTGAGCAATTCAGGCAACAGGTGGAGGCGTTATGAATCTGCCTGGACTGAAGCTTTTAAGCAACGGCATCCCTCTGAGTCGCAATCCGTTGCCGTGGCTACTGCTTAGCTCGATTGCACTGCTGGTTATCGGCGTTGTCATGATTGCGTCCGCGTCTACGGACATGGCTGCTGCGGTGATGGGTAACAGTTATCATTTTGTCATCCGGCAGCTCATTTTCGCGACGCTCGGGTGCGCTTTGGCGCTGATCGCAGCCAATATTCCGCTGACCTGGTGGGAGCGCAGTGGCTGGCTTTTGCTGGGTATCGGGCTCTTTGTATTGATACTGGTGCTGACCCCCGTTGGCCGGACGGTGAATGGCTCTACCCGCTGGATTCCATTTGGTCTGTTCAACGTACAGGTCTCCGAGGTTGCCAAGCTCTGCCTTATCGCCTACCTCGCGGGTTATGTGGTCAGGCGGCGGGAAGAGCTGGTCAATACCTGGATTGGTTTTCTCAAGCCGGTTGCTGTGCTTGGCATGGCGTCGATTCTGCTGGTGATCGAACCGGATTTCGGTGCCACCGTAGTGTTGATGACCGCCGCGTTGGGGATGATTTTCCTCAGTGGTGTAAGGCTCAGTCGCTTCCTGCCGCTGATAGTGTCCTGTGTATTCATTGGCACCACACTTATCTTTACTCAGCCATATCGCCTGAAGCGTGTCGTGAGTTATCTGGATCCCTGGAAAGACCAGTTTGACAGTGGTTATCAGCTAACCCAGTCACTGATTGCCTTTGGTCGCGGTGAATGGGGCGGAGTTGGCTTGGGTAATTCGGTGCAGAAACTGTTTTACCTGCCGGAGGCCCACACCGACTTCATTTTTGCCATAACGGCAGAAGAGTTTGGCCTGATCGGGTCGCTGGGCGTGCTGGGTTTGGTCACTGTTCTG
>JBDNIR010000469.1:0-3750 GCA_041688195.1 Marinobacter sp. | reverse complement strand
CCGGTCTGAGATAGACGAGGCCTTTGAAGTGCAGCGAAAGTTTATATCAGGTGACGGTGACGATGGGGGGGCGCTGGAGGAAGCTTATCACCAGGCGCTGAGAGAGGTTGGCTTCAGTGACCAGACACTGGCTCCTCAGCACGACAATTCTGCGGACGCGGCAAAGCACCAGCTCCCATCAGAGCCCGACGATCGCCGATCTCTGGGTGCAAAGGAGCAGCAGATCGCGAGGGAAACGGTTATTCAGATCCGGGCTCTGCTCAATGACACCTACCGGACAAACGACGTGCAGGTCTGGAAAGCGATTCTGGCCGAACCGCCCTCCGACCAGCCTGCGATTCGGCAACAGATTGGCCAAGCCCTCGAAAAAGAAGTCCGGCCGATGGCGAAAAATGGCGCCTTCCCGGCTGATGTGGTTCATTTTCTGGCAGACTGGTTTGGCTGGCACTCGTTGCGTGACGCAAAACCGCCGAGCGTGTTCGATGAGCCGCGGCAGAGGTCTGCTGATACCGTCGGGGATGAAGAAAATTTCGAACAAAAGCCTCAGTCGGTCAATTTCTGGCCAGCGGCCATTGGCTGGATAGTCGGCCTGGTGATTCTCACCAGTCTATTCAGCAGCATGGGTGGCGGGGGATAATGGGTTAACCGGTGTGGTTTAACACACGAGGTACGCGCATGATCTGGGTCAAACCAATCTTCTCCGGGGAGTGTAAAGTGGCTTTATTTGATTCGTTGGATGTGGACTTTTATGCCAGATAGAAAACTTGCTTTGGAAGAACTCAGAATCGACCTTGCGGAGCGGCTTAAGCGGTTTCAGGCCCACCAACATCGTGAAGACGGTGCTCTGGACCCTGATTTTAGCGAACAGGCTGTCGAACGGCAGAATGATGAAGTGGTCGATGGCCTTGAAAATGAGGTGAGGGCCGAGCTGATCAAAATCAATCGCGCTCTGGAGCGGATTGACGAGGGTATCGGGGAGGAATGCGAAAAGTGCGGTGCCGCGATTAATCCTGCAAGACTGAAAGCGCTGCCGTACGCCACCTTGTGTATTACTTGCGCTGATGCCGAATATGAGAAAGATAGCTGATCCGAGAGAGGAGGTGATCGGCGTTGTGAATGTGACGGAAGAAACGCCGAAGGTGGCAGCTGTCTCAAGGAACGATATCGGTTGCTGGCCCCTCGGGGACGGGGGCTGGCAACCAACAGAAGGCCCGGTGTCAGCGTACCGTGATCTGACCGGTCATTCCGGCGTCGGCATGACCCGGAACATCGCACAGAAATTCATAGGTGCCGCTTTCGCCGGCCGTAAAGGTGATGGTTTCATTTTTCCCGGCAGCAATGGTTTCCGTACCAGCGTCTAATCCTGGAACCTTGAAGTTGTGTGCCATTATCCCCGCGTTTTCAAACCGCAGAACCACCTCTGTACCTTCGGGAACCTCCAGGCTGGATGGTTCAAACTTGAAGCCCTGTCTGGCTTCCACAGTCACTTCCACCGTATCCGCGGCATTGGCCTGCAGGGCCCCCACAAGCAAAACGGCCGAAGCCAGTACCGACAGGGATTTTGTCTTTTTGAAACCGGCTGTTCGCATTACGAGACTCCTTCAACTGTTAACTGTTGGAATTTCCATATCCCTGTTTTTTTGATCAATCCGGACAACTCCATCTAACTTCCAAATGGATACTGTAACGAATCGTCCGTTACTGTGTCCATTTATGGAACACAAAACCAGGAAGGAGAACAACTATGAATAAGTGGACCCTTACAATGCTGCTGACCTCCACCGGCATTGTGGCAGGTTGCGCGGGCCAGCCGGAACAGCCCGTCAATGCGATTGATCCCCCGGAAGTCGTCACCGTGGAGCAGGACGCTGGAAAGCTAGTTTACTGGGTCAAGCCAGGACCGCGGGTAAACCTCAGCGAAAAGGTCCTCGGGACGCCGGACAACCCCAAACGCCACGATGTAGAACGATACGTGGAGCAGACGGATCTCGGCCCCATCAAGCAATTGCTCCGGGATATGCCAACACTTGTTGCGGTACCCCTGGAAGCCCGCAAGGCGAGCGCCGACGGTACCCGGTACACCGCGTTTGCCCAGCCCGGTGCGTTCAGTAATATAGCACAACCGCTGCCAATGCAGGCCGACAGCAATGGTTACTTCAGGGCCAGGATGGTGAACAATGTTGAAACGGACCAGCCCGGCGGTCCCTTCAGTGCGGCCGACGAGCTTGATTTCGAGACGGAGTTCCACGACCCCGACGGCAACCGCTACCGCATTGAAATGCAGACACTGATCCAGCCTCCCATTCCTGGCTATGAGACCGGCGGTGGCGTAGTTGTGGATACCCAGCTTCACGGTACCACCGGCACTGGTACACCCCTGATGCCCCGGGAGTATACCCATGCCGCCTTCTGGGGCTTCGGCGATCTTTATGTGAACGGCGAAAAGCGGGGCACCTGGCTGACCCATATGATGACCACGGAAGTCGTGCGCAAGAGCGACTATTCGCTGGCCATCGACGAAGAGCTGCCGCTGCCCGCAGACAAAAGGCCGATAACCTCACAGCCTCACCACACACACCTGATCATGATGCCGATTGAGCCTTACAAGCCGATGCCGGTGCTTGGCTCCCTGGGAATAGGACCGACAGCGCCGCGGCACGCTCCCGTGAAGACCGCCTATGAGTTGCCCAATGGCATGATGCAGCCGTTCATTCACATGATGTTTGAACAGGATACAATCACCGAGGCGAAGAACGTCTCACTGGAATTCCTCCGGGACAACGAACCCGGAAGCTTCTGATCGGCGCCGGTTCATCACCAACCACCGGGAAGTGATGGGACACCATCGCTTCCGGGCACCCCTCTTTTTGATCCGACCGGGAATGACTTGATTCCCGAGAAACAGAACCGGAGGCCTGAAATGATTGGAACACAGCAGGATCGTGCCATGGGCGCCATTCCAGGACGTAATAGACCCACCCAGTGGTGGAATATAATGCTTTGTACCTTGATAACGCAAAGCTCAATCGCTAGGAAATAATTTCAAAAAATAGAATACAAAATAAATGGTTAGTGTACTATTCGGAGGATTTCGTCAGAATCGTTGCCGACCCTCCACCATGTAAATATCCACATTTTGGGCAGCGGACGCGCCATGGATCACCCGTAATTTTGCCGCTGTAGCAACCGACCGGTTGTTGTCGTCGAAGGTCAGTCAGCAATTCAAGTGAATTTGTGCATAACTCCCCAAGGTGAAAACGCCGAAATCAAGACCTACCTCGGTTCTGAAGAGCGAAATCTGCTTTTATTCTTACTACGGTTAATTAATATTCTGCTTTTATATCGCTCATATAGCGAAAAGCTACAGTACGATTTTCTATCAATAACAGTCGATTAGCCGAAATTCTCCCGCTGTAATGTTTCGAAATCCATGATCGTAGTATCCGCAATAGTGTTACCTCCGCCATATCGTCAAGTTAGATAGAGACTTGACATCCTCCCCGCCCTCTTGCTTCGCTCGTCGCTACGCGAAAAGGCCGGGGATTCCTACGGCGATTTAAGCGGCTTGCGCAGCGTCGTCGCTTCGGTGGGTTCCTGCTGCTGACGGCTTAACTGCACCGTTCACTGCACAGGCTATCCGGGCCATATCCGGCCCTTTGAGCAGGTTTAATCCGCGCTCACGGATGTTCTTTGCCGCTACCCGGTCGGCATTTTCGCAGTGGCCGCAGGCCGTGCAGAGAAACAGCGCCT
>JBDNIR010000468.1:0-2655 GCA_041688195.1 Marinobacter sp. | reverse complement strand
GTTGATGCTGCAGTAACCACCGGCAACGGCGAAATCCGTTATCCGGATGCGGACTTGCTCTGGACGGAGCTAAACGGACGCCTGGATTATAACTCGGGCTCGGGCTTTTCCGGGGAAGCGATCAAAGCACGTTTTTTGGGGCAACCTGTGGAGGTGCGCCTGAGTGAGGCTGACGAGGGGCTGAAAATTGTCCAAACCGGGAGCGTTCAGGCTGCAACGCTGCTGCAAAAAGCCGGGGTAGAGTCGTCCGTAAATATCGGCATCACCGGCGCCACCGATTATCGTGCGACGCTGGTGGTGTCGGACGAGACAGCTGCAACGCTTGAGCTGACGGCAAGCCTGAAAAATCTGGCGATTGATTGGCCAGAGCCGCTGGCTAAGTCCGCAGGCACTGAGGTGCCCCTGACTGTCATGGTTGACTGGCGGCAAGATAACGGCATAGAGCTTTCGGGCGACTGGCACCAACGCCTTGGGTATCGTCTGAAGTGGCAGGGCGGTGTGTTTGACCGGGGGAGTATTGCCCTGGCCGCTCGCTCTACACAGTTACCCAGCCACGATGGCCTTAACATTGCGGGTCCGGTTAGTCAGCTCGACACAGAGCGCTGGCAGGATGCCTTCGACCGCTTCGCAGGCGGTGGCGCTGAGGGTAATGCCGGGCCTGCGGCATTGGGCGATATCTATACCTGGCTGGACAGCATTGACCTCACTGTTGGTAATTTCATACTCGCCGGTAATAGCTTCCCGCAAGTGACGCTCAGGGCCAGGCCCGAGCCCTATGGCTGGGTATTTGATGCAGTGTCGGAACGTCTGACCGGCCGGGTAATGGTTCCGTTTGACGCTGCCAGTGATGTTCAGGTTGGCATGGAAAAACTGTTGCTTACCCCCCCGGAATCGACGCCTGAATCAACGACTGAGAAACCAGTTGCTCTCAACCAGCTCGAAGCATTCCGGGCGCTGGGGCTTGAGGCCTGGCCGAACGTTGCTGTCCGTATCGACTCATTTGGTGTTGGCAATAGTGACTACGGCGCCTGGTCATTCCGGCTCGAACCGGAACAGGACAAGTTTGAGGTGCTGAATCTCGAAGGGCGCCTGAATTCTCTGCTGTTTAACGGTGGTATGAGTTGGTGGCTTCAAGGCGATACTGAGATGACCAGCCTGAACGGCGAAATGAAGGGTGGCAGCCTGGAAGATCTGTCGGCGCTGGTTGAAGGCGACGTGCCATTTCGCAATCAGCAGAGTCAGCTGGCGCTGGATATTGCCTGGGCCGGAAGACCGGATGATTATGCTCTGGAGAAACTGGACGGAACGATCAGTATGCGGTTTGACGATGGCGTAATCCTCGAGCGCAACAATACTGCCCAGTTATTCAGAATATTCAATCTTCTCAACTCCGATACCCTGTTGAGACGGCTCAAACTCGATTTTTCTGATTTGTACGAGGCGGGCGTTGCTTTCGACGCGATTTCAGGGAAGGCAAAGCTGGGAGATGGCACGTTGACGTGGGACCCGGAGCTACAGATTGTCGGACCGTCGGGGGCGTTTAAACTGTCCGGCACCTCGAATCTGACGGATGAGTCGCTGGATATGCGGCTGGTCGTGGTGCTTCCGCTAACTCAGAATCTGCCGTTGGCCGCGCTGTTACTGGGCGCGTCTGCACCCATCGGCGGAGCTCTGTTCGTGCTTGATAAAGTTTTGGGTGACCCGTTGAGTAAACTGACGAGTGCCACCTATAGTGTAGGGGGAAGCTGGGATGAGCCAGATGTGCGGTTACGTAGCGTCTTTGATACGGGTAAATAGACATTTTCAATACCCGATAACCAACGGTGGAGTTGTTGCTATGACTGATAATAAGTCGGGTAAGGTTGCCGCTATTCAGATGGTTAGTGGTCCCGATATTCAGGACAACCTCAAGGCTACCGGGAAGCTGCTCGCAAGCGCTTCCAGGGGCGGGGCGAAAGTGGCTGTGCTGCCGGAGAACTTTGCCGTTCTCAGCACCAGGCAAATGCTTGACCAAGGGCGCCGGGAAACCGAGGGCGAGGGTGTCATCAGGGCGTTTATCTCCCAGCAGGCCGCCAGGCTGGGACTCTGGATAGTGGCGGGTTCGATGCCGCTGGCTAGCCGCCCTGATGGTCAATTCATCGAAGATCGGGTCCGGGCCGCCTGTCTGGTCTTTGACGATTCCGGCGCCCAGGTGGCTCGATATGACAAGGTCCATCTGTTTGATGCTGTGGTGGAAGACGCTCAGGGTCAATACCGGGAGTCAGATACCTTTGAACCCGGCAGCCCGGTGGTGATTGTTGATACGCCGGTGGGCGTGTTGGGGCTAGCCATCTGTTACGACCTCAGATTCCCGGAGCTGTTTCGTACACTGAGGGCCAAAGGCGCAGAGTGGATAACCTTACCCAGTGCCTTTACCTATCACACCGGTGATGCGCATTGGCACGCGTTGTTGCGGGCCCGGG
Source organism: Marinobacter sp. (assembly GCA_041688195.1). Lineage (GTDB taxonomy): Bacteria > Pseudomonadota > Gammaproteobacteria > Pseudomonadales > Oleiphilaceae > Marinobacter. Next base: position 193 of record JBDNIR010000468.1, on the reverse strand, counting down.
CCATAGAGAATCAGGTCTGGATGGTTGCTCCCGGACAAGGAGGGCAGCACAGTGCGCGCCGGCGAACCTATGGGCACTCCATGATCGTGGATCCGTGGGGAAAAATTGTGGGAGAGCGTGAAGAAGAAGGGCCGGGCGTAGTGATTGCCGAACTCGACAACGAGCACCTTGAAGAAGTGCGCACCCGTATGCC
>JBDNIR010000467.1:0-6333 GCA_041688195.1 Marinobacter sp. | reverse complement strand
CAGAGCAAGCTCAGCCGCTTTAACAACCTGCACATCATCAACCTGCCCCCAACCGCCACCGAAGAACTCGCCAAACTGGCCGAGCGCAACATGAGCCTGCAGTGCACTATTCAGGATGGCGAAATCAGCATTGGCAACGAGCGCGCCCTGGTATCCATCACCCCAGAGCGGCTTTATCCAAGCTGAGAAACAACCGCTGAGGGGCAGGGGCTGGACAGGCACCCCCTTCGCACGTAAGATTGCGCACTCGAAATTGATGCAACAACGTCAATTTCACGCGCCCGTAGCTCAGCTGGATAGAGCGCTGCCCTCCGGAGGCAGAGGTCAGAGGTTCGAATCCTCTCGGGCGCACCATATTTTTCAAAGGCTTGCGTGAAAACGCGGGCCTTTTTTATTTGGCCGTGTCCAAACCGTGTCCATGGTGTGTCCACGAAAATCACGAGGAAGCGAAGGAAAGCAAAATTTTGACCGTTGGCCTGAAATCCCCTCTAGAAGAACGGGCGCAGTTAGATATACATAGAATTATCAAAGGCATTGGCGTTACTTTGCTATCAGGTCATCCACAAATTCAGACGCCGGGTCTACAGCCGTTACCAGCAAGCGATCGCGAGCGCGAGTACAGGCAACATAAAGCAGGTGCCGCTCGGTATCGTATACTTCTTCCAAATCAGAGTTATCAGAAATTGACTCCATTCGTTCCTGCAGCGGTATCACTTCGTCATCGCACGCCATGACAATGACAGCTCGAAATTCCAGGCCTTTTGCCAGATGCATGGTACTGACTGTCAATTTTCCAGTGACCGTTTCCATTTGGTCATCCAGCACCTGAAATGGCAGCGACGACATTGTTGCTGCGGCGTGTGCCCGCTCTAGCTGTTCAGTGGAACGCACAAAAACACCTATCTCATCAGCGACATAGCCTTCAGCACTCAACTCATACAAACAGTCACTCACCGCTTTGATTTCGGCCTCCTCGGTGTCACATATCCGAATATCCGGGTTTTGGCCATTGAACACCGAAACCGTGCCGCGTCGATCATCGACATTGCCGTCTACATCTGCAACCTCAGGCCCGAGCAGGCGATCGGCTTGCATGCGAATCTGGTGCGAGGTGCGGTAATTGATGCGCAGGGTTTGTGAGCGGCCACGAATATCAACACCCAGCGATTTCCAGGAAAACGGCACCTGGAAGATCCGCTGTCCTAAGTCACCGGCAAAGAACAAACTGTTCGGGCGGTCCACGCCAAGAGCAGCGAGAAAGCGTAACTGCGAAACGCTGATATCCTGAGCCTCATCAACGACAGCAAATTCGAAAGGTGGATGTTTGCGCACCGCTAGCTTGTCCGCCAACTGACTGAACATTTCTGCACGGGTAAGCAGCCCCTGCTGTTTCAAGTCGGTTTTAACGCCTTCAAAAACCTGCCACAACAACGCTCTCTGCGCCTCCGGCAGCCGGGTTTTGCGACCCAGGCGTGCGACGTTTCGATAGCCCTCCCAGCTTTGCAGTTGCCAGGCATCGACCACATCTTCCCATTCGCCTTGTAAAAACCGTGGGCTACTACGCAACCCTTCAACCCCTGCACTGTGTTCCGCCAACAACTGTCTGATCTGTTCCCGGGTTGCTATATTTACCGTACCGATATGCACGCAAAACAATCGCTCGCCAACAGCATCAATAGATTCCACATCTAGCCGCTCAGCAAGCCGGGGTTCGTTACTGATCAGGCGCCTTACCTTCACGTTCAAGGCATTGGCCAGGGTATCGGAAAAGGTCGTTAACAATACTCGCGCATCCGGATTCTGACGTATCAGATGCACAGCACGGTGCAATGCAACAATGGTTTTCCCGGTGCCAGCCGATCCGGATACTCGGGCCGGCCCGCTATAGTCTTTTTCTACAAGCTCTCTCTGCGCCGGGTGCAGAAACACGGTCCACTTGTCCCAGGGATAGTCCAGGGCACGCGCCAGCTCGTCTGCGTCCGCCATCACGCGGAAACGGCGCTGGGCATCGGGATGTTTAAAGGGATCTACGTCCTCGGCCGCAACAGCCGGCAGTGGTGGCTCTCCACCGGTAGCCAGTTCCAACAAGGCTTCAGCCGCTTCAGCGGGTAAGTGGTCGGCCAACTGCAACAGACTATCTTCATCAGCGGTTTTCACGTCTCCCAGCCACTCCTGGGGCACGCCATAGGCCAGCAGCGTCTCTTCCGACACGTCATCAAACAGTGCGGGCTTGCCGGGTAGCGATACCTCACCGACCACGTAAGTAGGCACCACGATTTCCTGCTGAGTTTCTCGGATTTCCACTAGCTGTGCGGCGCCCGTTTTGGGATGGATTTCCAGCTTGCGACGCTCAGCCCAGTGGTAGGCCTTGTCGTGGTGGTCGACGTAGCACAGCAACAGACTGGAATCCGATTTATGGACAATAATGCGAATGTCGCTGCTGACACGAACCGACCAGAACTTTTTATCCTTCGCACCGTCGAGCTTGTGAAAGCTCATGCCTGGGTTGACGGGGTTCACCTGAAGATCAAAAGCTGTCGTTTTAACCTGCTTTTGTTCAGCGCCGGTGAGTTTGGTGAGGCTGGCGGTGAAAGTGTCGGCTATGAGGAAGTTCATTTAGGTTTCAACTCCTACCGCAATACCAATCTGGTTGGCGACAGCAGTGTAAAGATCAACGTCCGTCTCTGGCGCACGAATGGAGACGATCAATGAGTATCGGGCGGGGCGATCATAACGCTCAAGCGCTGGGCGCGTTTTCCACCAGCCTAATGCGGGATAAATACCGATTACACCCCGGCTTGCCAGATCAGCGGCACTGCCTTGCCAACTATCACAATGCAACGAGCCTTTGTGTCGATTCTGCTTGCCGAGCAACCAGTCCGAATCGTCACCCCCTGTTCGGGTCTGTTCCTCTTCATCGCGCGCGGCTGCATTGATCCTGGCTCGGAAATCCGATTCTGATTCCAAGGGGCGTTTAACGTCAAAGCGCAGGCCGTGGGATTCGTAACGATAGCGCGACGTGACGCCGCGCGCGGAAGGGTTGGGCTCAATGAAATAGGACAGCGTGACTCGCATCTCGACTAGGGTTCCCCCAAGCGCCTCAAGTTCCGCCAGCGGCCACGGAAGCCGATGCAGGTTCATATCCCGCAGCTTTGGATCATTCTTGCCTTCACGTACAAAGGGATGCAATTCGCTTTCGCAAACCATCGTCAGGGAGTTTTCGACACTCCAAAGAGCGCGATCCAGATCCGGTGTTCCGAAACCACAAAACCGCACCAGGCTTGCTATCTCTTTTTTGCTTGGTCGACGCCTGGCGGGCAAAAAGGTTTGCTTCATCGCTGGTGTCCATTCGGCGGAATGCACCATCAACGCACGAATAGTTTCCGGCCACAGGTCGGCATACTCTGCCATTAGCTGTGCGGCCATTCTCGACGCAAGAGCTGAGGCTGCGCTGGTCGCGTTGGTGGTTGTGAATAGGCGGTCATTGGGCTGGGCATTGGTTGTTAAGAGTCTAAGACTTGGCATTGAAACCGCTCCCAACGCATCTTGTGCGGCATTGCCGCCCTCAAAGACAACATCAGGCTTCAACGGCCAATGGGGCTGCCAGGTATTGGAGGTTGTACTAAAGGGGCTCAGACCACCCTGCGGTGCAATGGGCTGGTAGCCCTTTGCATCAGGCTCAGTGATATTCACTAGCTCAGTCATGGCCCCGACAGTCAATGCATTCCATGCCTGAGCCGGATCGTGGATTGCATCAGTTGTGTTGCTGGTCGGGTATTCGACCCATGCGTTGGGATCAATGACGTTCCCAGCGGCTAGAACAAATAATCGGGGCGATGCCGCTTGCCCTTCGGCATCTGCGGCTAATCGGTCGATGGTAGCCGACCAGGCTGAGGGACGACCGCGATCCCGATTATCCTTTGCGGTTACCGCCATGCTGAATACACGCTGCCGCCGGGCTGCCGTGATTTCTGGTCGGGCTACCGCTTCCATCGTCAAATGGCCGTGATGTTGTGTATCGAAACCGTTGGCAGCGTTTTGGCGAATCAGTTTGACCGACTCCAGCCGATGACCAACAGCAATTGGGTTGTCCGATGCGAGCGCCGTGGTCAGATTACCAGCCAGAGCCAACCCCGCCATCTCCATGCCATGGCCGTGACCGTCGTCGACGCCCCAACCGGGCTCTACGCTATGACGGTCGGCGCTATCGAGCGCTAGCGCGATCAATGGATGCCCGTTGTTGATGCCGGTATCCAGCAAACAAACATGCGGCACCGGATCGGCGGGCTCCGGAACGGCTAGCCGATCGAGCAAATCGTCCAGCCAGGGAGGTTGTTCATCGGGAGATAAGGCATCGAAAAAGTCAGCGGTTTCCTTCGCACGCCGCAATTCAGCGATGCTGTTCAAAGCAATGATCGAGCGCTTCATCTGCCCGGCAGAGCCATAGACCAGCAGCACGGTTCTCTCGGGAAATTGCAGTTCTCCGGGCGCCAGCCGAAAATTCAGTCCCTCAGCCACTTCTCTGAATTTTTCAACAACAGTCGTTCGCTCACCCCGGACAGGCAGCCACACTTCCCACCACAGCGTTTCGTCATCGGACTGAGGTAACGCGCCAATATCATCGGTCCACAATGCTTCTAGCGTGGCGGCACGGATATCAGCGATAGCGTTGAGCAGATTACTATTCTTTGGCACCGTTATTTCGTGCCCATCCTCCAGCTTTTTTGTCTTATCTTTACCTTCATCGAGGTAGGCTTTAATCAGATTCTCAAAAATTCGCAACTTGCCTTCAGGGATGAATACCGTAGCGAAGGTCTGTTCATCGTCATGGCGGACGTTGCGAAGCTCTATACCGGACGGTTTGCGATCCAGGGATTCAAATGCCAGCTCAATATCAGGGAAACTCTGAAACTCGATTTGTAGTCCGAAGCCTTCTTCTAATCCGGCCTGCTGCTGCTCAACTTTCGCAGCGCCTAACTGTGGTGCCAACTGCTGAACTTGCGCTAACAGTGCATTGCCGTGGGCCTGCCTATCCCGGCCCGGTATGGTTGCGCCTCTAACGACCCGGGGTGGCGATTTAAAAGGTTCGGATTGAGCGTTATTGCGAAGAAGGAAATGACGCTTACGTTGTCCTTCATTTGCCATGAAACATCCTTATTATTAATTCTTTTTAGCCGTTAGCCTCGCCGAGTGCAGGTGCCGCTCATCCAAGGCTGCGCGTATGTCCTTTTCGTAAATATGATCGTTGCGTTCAATCAACGTGGACTTCAGGACTTCATCAGCGGCGCGGGTTAACTCCGCATAGCTCAGGCCAACAGCCTTGTTTGCAAGACGCTTCCATGACACGCCTTTTACGGCCATTCGCCCCAGACGACTTTTCAACACGCTGGCAATGTGTTCTTCATCCGGCAATTCGTAATGCATCAGGTCATCAAACCGACGATAAAGCGCGTTATCGAGAATTTCCGGATGATTGGTCGCGCCAACAATCAGGCTGTGCGACTCATCCTGCTCAATCATTTGCAGGAAACTGTTGAGGATGCGCCTGACTTCGCCTACGTCATTGGAAAGGCTGCGCTGCGAGCCAATCGCGTCGAACTCATCAAAGAAATAGACGCCCCTCGCCTGCTGGGTCGACTCAAAAATCTGGCGTAATTTTGCGGCTGTTTCACCCATAAATTTGGTGATCAGTCCATCCAGTCGCACCTGAAACAGAGGCAAGCCCAACTCACCTGCCAATGCCGATGCCGTCATAGTCTTGCCGGTGCCGGGTGGCCCCATAAGCAGCAGCTTGCGCCTTGGTTGCAAGCCATGGGAGAGAATTTCAGCGGCGTGGCGCTGTTCGCGAATAATGCGTTCAAGCTGCTGGGACAACTCGGCGTTCAATACCATGTCGCTTAAACGGGCTTTGGGGTAACTCACCGACAGCAGATTCGCCAGTTCGCCACGCGGGCGACTGATCGGAACCGTTTTATCGCCGACCTGCCCTGGCCCGCGCTTCGCCTTTGCCTGATCCACCAGCGTGCGCAATTCGTCGGCCAGTTTGCCGTGGCCAACCCTGGCTTCGTGGGCGGCTACCTGCATCGCCACGGAGTAGAAACGCTGCTCATCGCCATCCAGATGGGATTTTAGCAGCGCTTTTAATTGATCAGCACTGGCCATGATCGTTTTCCCTCATGATGAATGGCTGCATCATACCCTAAACACCTTCATCACCTCATCCCCCAGGTGGTTAATCACCTTCACCGCAATACGCCCTGACTTCGGCTTGCTGAAAGATCGTGATGTATCACTGTTCAGCGTCGCCCAGGCTTCTTCGTTAATTTCCGCCTT
>JBDNIR010000466.1:0-4531 GCA_041688195.1 Marinobacter sp. | reverse complement strand
TGAGGTAGCGTTGGTGCAGTGCTTGAAAACGAGCGTGTTCGTTAGCGTTCATCACACTTCTCCTGACAGGCCCCTCCGGAATGGAGTGGTCAGGGAAGTACAGACGAATTTAACCTCTGCCGCGTAGCGGCTTCGTTCAACCAGTCAATCAAGTTCGTTCCCGGCCTGACGGCCGTCCACCGGACGCCCTAGTCGGGCGCCGCTTAATATTGGCGTTGGGCATAAGTATGGACGATAAAACAAAGCTGGGGCCAGAGCCCGAAGCGTTTGCAAAAGACCCGTTTGGTTACAGTATGCTAGGTTGGCACAAATGGGGACTTGCGCAGGAACAGGCAGGGTTCCCAGTTAATCTATCTAAAGGCCCGACTGGTAAGGACTTGAAATCGCCAGTCCTTTGGCTTTCGCACACTCAAGCGCTCAGCACAGCCGCAATTGCCTTGATTCAAAACCAACCCAACCTAGAAAGTCTTCCAGAGGATATGCGGGGCGTAGCGCACTGCCAATACCATGCGGTGGCGCTGATGCTGGTAGGGTATAGCTTGGAAAGCTGCCTCAAAGCCATGGTTATTCTAAGGTTGGGTGTCGATGCCTACGAGGAAACCGAGAAGAAGCATCGGCATCATGATCTACGGCGTCTGGCTGAGTTCATACCAGACCTTTTGGATCGCGAGAAGGCGGTGTTAGATGGCTTGACCCATTTTACTAAGTGGGCGGGGCGCTATCCTGACCCTGGCTTCGGGAGTGTTGGTCATACAGAAGCCGTGTTTGGCATTTCTGAAAAATATGAGGTTAGCGCCAAGGATCTCTTTGAGGTGGCTGCCAAGGTCTCAAGCTATGCGGCAGTTGTTCTGTCCGACGCGGCCTCGGAGTAATGCCCAACAAGGTGGTCAACGGGGCGCCCACGTCGCTGCGCTCCGTTGACGCCCATTACCACTGGCGTTTTACAGAAGGTTGCCTGAATGCTTCTTGAGGACCTGATGCCCATCACCGAATTATTCAGTGCACTGGCTGTGCCTGTAATAGGATTCTTGGGCGTGTATATCGCCTGGAAACAGTGGAAAACGGCGGCATATCGCTACAGGATGGACCTTTTCGACAAACGTTTTGAAATCTATGAAGCGACGATAGACTTCATCTTTTCCATACGGGGTGGAGGGCAGGTTTCGGATAAGCACTTGGCAGTCTTTAAGGAAAAGACATTGCCTGTCAGGTTTTTGTTCAATGACGAGGTTGCCGATTACATAGCAGAGATACGTTCTCAGGCCCTGGACGCGCAGACCTTTTCACAAGAGGTTGAGGGAATGGATGCCGGTCGGGAAAAGGTCGAAATTCAGCGGAAGTCCTCCGAGGCTAGGAAGTGGCTTTACCATCAGCTTGACGAAGAGGAGTTGAATAAACGTTTTCGAAAATTTCTGGAATTAGGCCCGTAGAATGCACCTCATCACGTATAACCAGTCGCTCAAGTACCATTCCCGGCCTCACGGCCTCACGCCAGACGTCCCTGACGGGCCGTCGCTTAGCTTTGCATTAGGAATTTTAGGAATTCGCGATGACGGATGAATCAAAGGCAGTCGGCGAGGTTGCAAAAGCATCGGGAAAGGCTGTCGATGCAGGCAGAGAGCTTGGTGGCTTTATATCCAAATATGTGGGTGGGCCTCTCGACCAAGCAATGGGAATAGTGGAGGACAAGCTCAAGTATTTGCGGTGGGAACGTCAGATTCGCCTTATGGAGCGCGCGAATGAATTTTTAACGGAGCGTGGGCTTCAGCAGCCAACCCGGAAAGTGCCAATGCAGATCGCAATACCTATTATGCAAGGCGGCTCTCTCGAAGAAGATGATTTGTTGCAAGATCGCTGGGCTGCTTTACTTGTGAATGCTGCGGATGAGTCATCAGATGCTGAGGTGAGGAGAGCGTTCATAAGTATACTCGAAGACCTTTCTCCACTTGATGCGAATGTTCTCGAAAAAATATACGACTTCTCTGCGGTCCCCCAAGACAAGAATGAAGTGTGGACGACCTACTTGCCTGACAAGGCAACGGGAACAAAGCCGGAAACAGAGGACCTTCGGCCTTTAGCATCTGTTGAGCTATCTTTGGGCAATTTGGCGAGATTGGGCTTGATCAGTTCTGCTATGGCTTGGGGCGGTATGGCTATTCTCAGCTGCGTACACAGAACCGTGCTGGGACATGAGTTCTTGAGAGCAATCAAACATGGCTCTGGATCCTAACCAGTCGCTCAAGTTTGTCCCTGGCCTTGCGGCCGTCCGTCGGTCGCCCTTGCTAGGGCGCCGCTTAGCTTTTCGTTGAGGCTGTAGAAAAACCCCGAAATTCCCCCTGCGGTTTGGTAGGATCAGGCAAACGGACAAGGAGTCGTCGGCTTGCCCCGCTTCAAGCACTGCAACTACGACCAAGACGCCATGGTCGTGATCAACTACCAGGAACAGTTTCAACCCTGCACCTTTGAACACGCGGTGCACTACCTGATCGAACACAAGCTGGACCTGTCCGTTTTCCATCCCAAGTATCGCAACGAAGACACCGGCCGGTTAGCCTACGATCCGGTTCTGACGACTCGGATTTTGACCGCGTTGACCGTCAGTTTCAGACCGTGTTCCAGAAAGTGGCTGGTGCGGGCCAATACCGATCGTCCGCTATTCACTTGGCCGAGAATATATAGCGCCAACTTTCTTGCCATTAATCCATCCAGTACTTCGATGACCGTGAGCGCACAACGGACACGTTCCTGGGACGTCCTCCAGCCGAAGCCGGCGCCATTTCCATTGGCGTGAGCCAATCCTGGTCTCGATCAAGCGCCTCAATCAATAGGCGAAGGGAACTCCGGAAATCCTTTTTTGTGGATGGACTGCACCATTGCTCCATGAGCCACCGGCAGTGTTTCAGCCGAAGCTGCTGGATTTGTTTGATCTCTGGAAATCGAGTCTCGACTGCCTCCATCATTTTTTCGATGCGAATCAGATGCCGGCTTCGCGTCTTTTCAGCACCCTTGTCCGTCTTGATACGCTTATATACTTGGCTCAAGTTCATTGTCTGGTTGCCTCCCCGTCACGGTCAGTGCGATGTCGTTTGCCAACATAGGATGATGAGATCGTTGGGCGCTTGTGGCCTCCTTGCTTCCCGACAGCTTTTCTGCCTCGCAAATCAGCATCACGATCGAATGGTCCACATTGCTTAAGCGGTGCCTGCTGTCCACTATCTTGCTCATAGGCCTCAATGAACATTTCTGCTCGGAGGTCATGTGGGCAACGGATTCCCACAGCCTTGAGGAAATGCCGCACGGGGTTAATACAGCGATTCAAAAATTCTTTATACGAGTCATTCGTATCAATCAGGCATGTTCCGGATTCCGAGACGGCATTGATCGCATATTCCAATGCTCGCCGTTGGTCCGATTCAACCTGAATGATCCTGTCCTCCGATTTGAAGCCGCCTTTTGTACCTTCCAGTACGAGTACCGCACCGTTCAAATCCAGTTCTTTTTTGAGACGATTCAAGTCGGCCAGTGCTGCTTCCCTGGCGCGCATTCCAAATGCGCGAGTCATCAGGATGAAGGCTGCTCCTCTGATATTTCCCTGTTGCTCAGCGAGTTCGACGGCCTGATTGATCTTGTCCCAGGTGGCCTCTGGTAACGTTTCCCGAATGTACGAACGTGCGCCGACAATCTGGGAGGGTGAGAGCGAGATTTTCCGATCACGCCTAACCGCGCGCATGACGACATTCACTGTCGAAAGCAGATTTTGTGCAAAGCTCACTTCCATTTCATCGTTCTGGACCGCTGTCGCCAGCCCTTCGCCATATTTCATGGCATGTTCCAGTGTGATGGAACGCAGGTCCGTGAGGGGCGGGTCGATGTTCGACAACCAGTCGAGAAAAGACAGAAACCTACTATGGTGGGTAAATCTCGTCGAATAATGACCATCACCCCCGTACATCTGGGCTAGTGCGTTCTTCACCGCATATTTCGCATTGCGGCCAAGCCCAAGATTCCGTTTGTTGGGTGATCTTTTGAAACGTGTGTTTTTAGGCATATTCGGTTCTCTAGTTTTTGGTGACTCCTATGAATGTGCAGCATTGTTGCGTGGCAAATCCTCAGCTTATGGGGCTAAGGCCACTGATTTTCCACGCGCGATGACCTTGCCCCCTCAACTGAGTGAGTTTTCGCTATTTCCAGATACATATACATAGCTCCAGGTCTCCGTTGGCGCCGCTGCAGGCGCAGTTGTATTGACTCACGAACCGGCATAACCAGACGGTCGGGGTGGGTTTCATGCAGTCAGCATGACTCGTGAGGTATGGGCACCACATTGAGTGGTGGGGTGAGACGAGAACAAAATCTGAGTGATGGCGGTGATGACGCATCGCTGAATACGGGGTAATCCACTCAGTCCGAGGTTTCGTTCGGGGTTTCGTTGCTCGTTGTGTTGGAAAAGCCTCCGGATGCCTGAAAACAGGCGGGTAAGCACGTCCAAACCTAATGCATCTCGTTTTTTAAGGTTTATAAAATCAAACCG
>JBDNIR010000465.1:0-3949 GCA_041688195.1 Marinobacter sp. | reverse complement strand
CACAAGCAACATCTGCTGCAGAGGACCAATAATCATACCCTCCATCATGCAGGCAGCCACTGTGGCCACAAGTGTTGCAAACAGAGAGAATTCGAGTGGATTTTTACGATGCCCGGATTGAATATGCTGCACCAGTGCAACAAACATAAGCAAAGCAAGCGCCAAGCTTAGCAATGTCATGAATATGCCCCACTCCGAGAGGAGTTGGAAAAACAGATTGTGGGGGGTAGCTACCAGTTCACTGGTAAAACAAGCGAAAGTCCCTGGTCCATTACCCAGCCAAGGGTATTGAAGAAAATGGTGCCAGGCATCCGCCCACAAATCTAATCGCCCACTGCTGGACACACGGGCGAAGCTCATAGTGCCGCCACCCCAGAAAGAAGTGTTCAAATACCAAGCAACACCACCCCGCAAAAACAAAAACACCAATACACCGCCGGCAAACTGCATGGCTAACACCTTGAACCAACCCAAAGTGTTACGTCCACCTGCGAACCCGAGAATCAGCAAAGCAAAAGGCAAAGCCACCAATGCCGAGCGGGTACCGGTAAGTAACAACAGCCCCCACCAAAGTATTGCTGTTAACCCTATAAAGCGCCGCCACCCCGCAGAATTCATTTGCAGCCAGGCTGCCGGTAAAATCAACAAGGTCAGAAACTGTAGCTCAGCGAAAATACGTATATTGATAAAAGCGCCGAACACTATGCGCTGATCGACTTGGCCAATAGAAAGACTGAGCAGCAATCCTTCCAACGCAATCAAAGAGCAACCAAAACAGAAAAGCACCAAGCCGATGTAAGCCGCCCGGTCAAAACTCACGGCACTTGCATGCTGCCTTGTTTTGGCAACCAGCAGAATAGCCGCGAAAAGAGCCCAATACTGCAGCCCTTCCCGTACCGCCAACCAGTGTTTATCTGCTTGCCAAATGACCAGCACCATGATTAACACCAAGACAAGACACAAACCCGCCCAGAGACGCTTCCAGCGGAAACGAACGGGCAAGATGACACCGGCACACAACAGACAGCCCAAAAGAAAAATCTCGAAATACCGTTGAGCGTTATAGGCAAAACTGGGCTTCCAACCAAGATAGCCAAAAAAAGATGCCACCCAAATGCACAACAGGAAAGGCAGTAGAAATTGAGAGAAACGAGGTTTTAGCTTCATGGCAATCAACCGGAAGTCCTAGCTTGATTTTTTATCTGCATTGACTGGATAGTCTCGCCTCGTGGAGCCAGGCCCTTCTCAATACAATTGGCAACCTTAGCAACCTGAGCTGGAGTCAAAGTATCAGCCAGCAAGCTATGGTCGAGCATGATCGGTGCGGAGTGAGGGTAGCGATAAGCCGAGTGCTCTGCTACCTCGCAGGCTTCAAGCATGTCCTGCTTCAGAATCAGTAAGGAGAATTCACGCAGTACTACAAGATCCCGCGGTTGCCACGCTTTCATCTTTCGAACTTCTAACAACTGCCAATCAATATTGGTGCTCTCTGGTGCGAAATCCCGATATTTCCTGAGCACCGCGTAAGGCCCCATCAGGCTGTCATTAGCCAGAAAAGACAAGGCTTGATAATCCTGCTTGTCTCGCTGCGAGCTCATCGCTACATCGGTAATGCGAACATATTGATAGCCTACATTTATCAGCAGCGCCATCACCATCAACAACCCGCAAACGCCCACCACCGGCTTGAGCCACTTTGAATGCCCTTTGAGCTCTTTAACGTCAAAGAGGTTGGTCAACAACAAGCAAAACAGCACCAAAAACCAAAGGTACCAAAGAGGGAATTCTAGATTGCTATGAATAAATAAAAGGCCGATCCCCCCTATGGAAAAAAACCTGGGCAAATTCATGGGTGCCTTCAAAGCTGCCAGCGCAATACTCACAACAAAAGCGAGCACAACAGCCAGCCCAACTAACCCAAACTCAACAAAGATCATGCTGAAAAGATTATGAGAGTGTAGCCAAGTGCCTGCCACTAGCCCTTCCGGTGGTAATGCCATGTCTGCATGGTAGGAGAATGTCGGATAATTCCCGGGGCCTACCCCAATAAACCATTGGGTCCAGGAAAATGTGCCTGCCTCAGAAAAAACTTTGGAAAACTCTGTCAATCTTGCGCTGTCATGGAAGACGTCCCTGCCTGCCAGAGAAACCACCGAACTTTGATCCAGCAAACCGAAAGAAACCAGTGCTTCCCGAAGGGGCTGATTCAGCAAGGGAACCACAAGCAACAGTATAACAATCAGAGCGATACCTCGAACCAGCGCCCGGCTGGCACTAAGGGTCTCTTCCACCCGGTAGCGCGACAACCGACTGACAAAAACCAGCGCCAAAAGCCCCACCACCATCAGCCACGACATGCGTGAAGCAGCACAGGCCAACGTCCAGCCGAATACCAGGATACTGGCATACCACCAGCCTTTTTGCTGTTTTCGAGCAAACACCACAGCCCCAGTCAATAAACCTAGCCAGCAAGTCGTTGTGGTTAAATTAGGCTGCGCCCAAATGCCGGATAACCGCCCATCAGGGGGTTCCACCCATGAGAAGACCAGCGTTAGCAACCCATAGTATTTCAGCAGGCTCATAGCTGCATAAACAATGCAGCCAATCCATAAAAGATGACTTATGGTGTTATGGAATTTTTGTGGGTTATACGCTTTGAGCTCACTGGACCCTACCAGTGCCATAGTGCAAACAATGAACGCAATCAGATACCAGCGCCAAGTGGTTTCATAGGTGTAGCTGTTCAATGCTACAGATATGGCCAAAGCAACCATCAAGCCGAAAAAAAGAAAAACTGCAGTATTGAATCGAAAACTGGAATCTCGCCTGGTCAGCAGCATGATTCCGAAAAGAAGGCCAATGAAAAGCAGGGTCAAACCGGCGGTCACAGCTGAAGATAAGGGCCAAACTTTAAACAGACCTAACGTGGGAGTCAGCATAAAAAGCAACAACACCGCTGAGGCAAGTATAGAGGAATCAGCAGTTTTTGCTTTGGATCTGATCATTTGTTTTTACCGGAGACGTGGTAGACAAGCAGTGTAAAAAGAGAAATCCTTTGTAACGAAAAAGGCCCGGTACATTAACCGGGCCTTTTTTATATCAGCTTAGCTCTGAGTCAAATCTGACCAAGCTTAGCTGCTAACCGCGCAGCCAGCAGGTGCGTAGGAGTTATCCCAGCCAGCAGTGGTGGTGGGTGCAGTTACTGCGCATGACCATGAACCGTCAATTGCTCTTGTAAGTGTAACCTTTGCGGTTTTAATCGCAGCACTGGCGTTCTGACCCAGTGTACCGACGATAGTACCACCGCCAGTGTCAGCAAATTCCAGGACAAATCCGGTAGGGCCGTCTACCAGCAAATCCGAGCCAGTGAAGCCAACTGCGCTTTCATCGCCAGAAGGAGTCGTCCCTCTCATTAACTGCTCTTCTGCAGAAGTCTTAAGAGCAGACAGCTCACTAACAACCCGAGTAACCTGCGAACGCGCAATATAATCCTGATACTGAGGAATCGCGATAGCCGCCAAAATACCGATGATCGCAACAACGATCATCAATTCAATCAGGGTGAAGCCTGATTGTGCGTGGTTCATCTTCATGTTTTTCATAAATGACCTCTGTCTGTATGTGACGTTATGTCAGAATCCCGGCCCGGGGGACTCGGCAGAGCTTTCGCCCCGAACCGTTTGAGCCTGAAAGACGCCAAGCATCACTCATGCCAGTTACAGAAATATCGATTAAACTCATTAAAAACAAATAATTATTAAGCTCAAACCAACTTAGATGAACCTTGGTTATTGCCGGAGCATGACGCTGCCCGTCCACGACTGACACTTTTGGTCACCCTTTCCCCAACATTTAGCGACAATCCATAACCAAAAACCCTAGCCAAGCCCAAGGTTCAGCTTTTAAAACCCGATAGAGCCATCTAAACTCACATCCACTCTATTGAAAT
>JBDNIR010000096.1:0-9727 GCA_041688195.1 Marinobacter sp. | reverse complement strand
GGATTTCCGGACTCTTGTCGATTTCGAGGGGATCGAGAGTTTATTGGCATTTCGGGACCATAACCTGCAACAACCTATGGTTGCGGAAACGGACCCCCGAAAAGCCTGACTTCTTTGCGACCAGCGGGGAGCGCCGCTCTGGGCATCAGTCCGTTTTAACTGAGGCGAGAATATCCAATGCGTGGCGCCGCTTTAAAGGGTCGTGAAGATCCACAGTAAACATCAATTCATCCACCTTCACTGTGGTGAGAAGTTTTTCCAGCTGGCTTTTGACGGCCGCGCGGTCGCCGTTCACTTGCAGGTCAAGGAAGCCCAGAACACCGGCTTCTTCCTCACGGTTCCAGAGCCCGTCCATGGTTTCTACCGGTGGTTTCAGCCACAGTGGCTGGCCACGGAACAGTGCCAGGATGCGCTGGTAGCTGGTGGTGGCCAGTAATGCGGCTTCTTCATTGCTGTCAGCCGCGACGGCTGGCACGCACAGCATGGCATAGGGCTGTGCCAGGCTCTGTGAAGGTTCGAAATTGTCCCGATACACCTGGATGGCTTCGCGGTACAGTCGGGGGGCAAAGTGTCCTGCAAAGGCGTAAGGCAAACCTTTAATGGCTGCCAGCTGGGCACTGTAGAGACTGGAGCCCAACAACCATATTGGCACCCGGGTACCTGCACCGGGAATGGCTTTGAGCTGCTGACCGGGCCGCAAAGGCCCAAGCAGGGATTGCAAAACGCCAACATCGTGGGGGAACTGCTCCGCCCCGAGACCGTCCCGACGCAGAGCCCTGCTGGTAATAGGATCGGTACCCGGGGCACGGCCGAGCCCGAGGTCAATACGATCCGGATAAAGGCCTGCCAGGGTACCAAACTGTTCCGCAATCACCAGCGGTGGGTGATTGGGCAGCATCACGCCACCGGAGCCCACCCGAAGTGACTTGGTCGCACCTGCAATATGTCCGATCAGGATCGACGTCGCCGAGCTGGTGATGCCTTCCATGTTGTGATGTTCTGCCAGCCAGAACCGATTAAATCCAAGCGCCTCTCCATGCCGGGCATACGCGACGGTATTTTCCAGTGTGGCAGTGACGGAGTCGCCCTCTCGCACCGAGGCGAGTTCGAGCAATGAAAATGGCATGTTGGTAAGCATGAGTATCCTGAAAGTGAGCGCTGTAGTCAGTCAATGGGGGGTTGGGTCGTGAGTTTCAATGGGCAGACGGGCAAGAACGCCTTCGCTTTCTACAGCATGGATATGAGAATTCCCAAGGATCAGGCCATTATGTATGCGGGCGCTTTGATGACCGTTGCATTGGTGATCCTGGTGGCTACCCGGGTTGGCTCAGTTCTGCTCTGGAACTTTGGCTTGGCCCCGCAGTTCATACAGGGCTAACGGTGTCCATCTGAGTACAGGCGGCTGGGAAATCCCCAGTAATAGCCCTGGCCGTACAGGTTGGGGAACTGCTTCAGCCATCCGGCAACGGCGTCTGTCTCCACGCCTTCCACTGTGATATCCAGCCCCAGAGCGTCACCGAGCTCCACAGCTATACGGAATATTCGCTGACGGGTCTCGTCCTGTGTAATGTCCTGTAAAAAACTACGGTCGATTTTGAGTTCATCAAGTTCAAAGCTTGCCAACGTACTCAGGGAGGAGTGGCCGGTACCAAAGTCGTCCAGCGCAATCCGGAAGCCAGCCCCGCTCAGGGCCAGGATCATGGCTCGGGCCTGGCTGGTGTTGTTCATTACCGCTGTCTCTGTGATTTCCATTATTATGTTGCCTGGTGCCACCCCGTGGTGCTCGAGAATTGCCAGGGCTGCTGTGTCGAATGAGGGCTGCCCCAGATCCCTGGCAGATATGTTAATAGCAATGGTCAAACTCAAATCGTGTTTTTCAGCCAGGATATGCCAGTCCTGACAGGCGCGGCCAAGCACCCATAGTGTCACTGGATGAATGACCCCCATTTGTTCGGCTATGGGTATCCAGCGGTCGGGCGGAACGTGTCCGAAATCTGGATGCTCCCAACGGATCAACGCTTCGTAGGAGATGATCTGGCCATCAGCAACGCGCACCTTCGGCTGGTAGGCCAGATGGATCTCGTCGTTGATAAGGGCCGTTTCCAGATCCAGCATCAGCATCTGTTGCTCATGTTGCCGATCAGCGATAGCTGGGTCATACACCGTCAAGGTGTGGGTTGGGTTAAGGGCAGCGAAGCCGGCACAGGACAGCACGTCGGAGCTGGCATTACCATGTTCCGGCGCATAAGCGAGTCCGAGTGAGGGCTTCCAGCTAAAGGTGTACTGGCCCTCGCTGAAGCTGCTTTCAAGCCAGCGGGTGATGGCGATCAAGGTGGACTCTGCCACCGGTTGTTCCTGTTTTATCCGCAAGGCAAAGGCGTGGGTTATGGTGTCAACACTAGTAACAGCGTAGCCCTTGACCATCACCAGTTGGTCAGCGTAATGGTGCTTGAGAAACCGGTTAAACCGGGTGAGATAAATCCGCAGCAACTGTTCCGCCGCTTTGTAGCCGAGCGTCTGTTCAATCTCGGTGTAGCGTTCGAGCCGCACCAGGCATAAGCCGTAAGATTCTCCACTCTGGTGAAGCCGCCCGAGATGCTCTTCCAGGATGGGACGATTGGGTTTTCGGGTCACTCGATGGGTGGTCTGCAGGCGATCATAATCACTTTCGAGCCGTGTTCTCAGCTCTCGTTCATGGCGCGCCCTTGTGAACGCACTCAGACGTCGCCGGCGCTCATCCAGCAGCCGTTGTGCCACTGCCATGGTGAGAATGATGGAGGCCAGCGCGGCTCCGAGATAGAAGCCGGAGTTAGTAAACTCGTTGATCGGGAACCAGCCGACGATACGCATTGAGGCCAACAGAATGCCCGCAATTATGGCAATTACCGCAGCCGCGTAATAGCGAGCGTAGATGTTTTTTCGGGCTAGTCGCAAGGCCGATATCAAGGTGAAAAAGCAGGTTAAAAGCCCCACTACCAAGAGCGTACCCTGGCCTGGGAACATGCCCTGGAGCGGAGTGGTAATAAGAATGACAACTGCGCTCAGAGTCAGAAGGTTCAGTACCAGCGCCTGACGCCCGGCAACAGCCAGAAAGTGGCGAGTGAACTGGCACAGCGCCACCACAGAAAGCGGCATCGAGATCGAAATGAGGCTGTTGATCAACGGCCATTCACGCCATAACAACCACAGCCCGAAGCCATCAATCACTAGTTGGCTGTGTACTACCGAAGCAACCAGCAGTGCGAGCCAGGCAATCGCGGGGGTTCGCAGTAGAGCCACCATGGCAAGATTGAATGCCAGCGCGAATATCAGCATGCCGTAAAGGAATGCTTTCCAGACGATCACTCTGGCACTGGAGCCGATCAGTGCTTCGGCTGTTCTGACTGAGACGGGCAGTATGGTAGGGCCGGTGGTGTCGACTTCAAACAGAAACAGAGTTTCAGACTGAGGCGGCAGGGTCACCGGCCAGACCCACCGAGGCAAGTCATAGAACCGTTGGTGGAAGGGGTAAGTGTCCCCCATGGTTGGCATGGGTCTGACGGCGCCATCCGACGCTATGGCGACCGGTGTAATACGGTCCAGAAAGGGCGCAGCCACGATCAGAAAGCGGTCAAGCCAGACTTGCGTATGATTTTCCAGGCTGAAACGAAAAGTCGTGGGGTTTTGCAAATTGCCCAGGCCAGACCCGTTAACCGGAGCAGTTTTCCAGTCGTCATCTCGCCAGGCTTCGGTGGCGAGAATCTCGTTTAGTGGAAGTTCAATATAGGTAGTGGTGAGCTGGGAGCTGAGCAGGCCGCTCCTCATCAGTTCAACGGTAGGCGTGTTGTTGGTGTATGCGTGACTCTGGTAGGTGGCTACTAACAAGCCATACAGAACGGCCAGAACCACCATCAGCACCGTGACCCCGAAAGCCGCCCGCCGGTGGCTCTCTGGTCGGCCGATCCCATCGCGACGTTGAGTCGCGTCAGTGGCATCATGGTTGGGCGGTGGGGTCGAGTCCATTCAGAAGTTAGCCTGATTACAATCCGGATACGTCGTGAAACAATATGTAACACACTGAAATTTTAGATATTTTACACTATTTTTAAGGATTTTGCATTTTCAGTTTTCGAGGTGCGCTTGCAGTTAACGGCCATTCAGAGAATGCTATGTAAAAACAAGGATCAACAGAGAGAGCGATGATGACTGACGATAGCAAACGCCGACATTCAGCCCAGGTCGTTGACGGAATTGGGAAATCTGCCAGCCGTGCCATGCTCAGAGCTGTCGGGTTTACCGATGAGGACTTTCGTAAACCCCAGGTAGGTATTGCATCAACCTGGAGCAATCTGACGCCCTGCAACATGCACATCAACGGTCTGGCAGAAGAAGCTGGCCATGGGGCCGATGAAGCCGGCGGCAAAAGCCTGATTTTCAATACCATTACGGTTTCTGACGGTATAGCGAACGGCACCGAAGGCATGAAGTATTCACTGGTGTCCCGGGAAGTTATTGCTGACTCCATCGAAACCACCGCCGGTTGCGAGGGTTTTGACGGCCTGGTAGCCATCGGCGGCTGTGACAAGAATATGCCCGGCTGTGTGATGGGACTGGCTCGTTTGAACCGTCCGTCGGTTTTTGTTTATGGCGGCACCATCAAGCCAGGTAAGAACCATACCGATATTATTTCGGTGTTCGAGGCTGTGGGCGCCTATGCCAAAGGTGACATGGACCTGATCGAGGTCAAGCAGATCGAGGAAACCGCGATTCCCGGCCCCGGTTCCTGCGGCGGTATGTATACTGCCAACACCATGGCTTCGGCTATTGAGGCCATGGGTATGAGCCTGCCGGGCAGTTCCGCCCAGAACGCGGTCTCCCAGGCCAAAATGGATGACTGCCGGGCCGCCGGTGCTGCGGTGCTGAACCTTCTGGAAAAGGACATAAAGCCATCGGACATCATGACGCGGCTGGCGTTTGAAAACGCGATTACCGTGGTTATTGCGCTGGGTGGTTCAACCAATGCGGTTTTGCACCTGTTAGCTATGGCAAGCACCGTCGACGTTGAGTTGTCGCTGGATGATTTCACCCGGATTGGCAAGCGGGTGCCGGTGCTGGCGGACCTGCGCCCCAGTGGACACTACATGATGTCTGAACTGGTCACCATTGGCGGTATTCAGCCGTTGATGAAGATGTTGCTGGATGCAGGTCTGTTGCACGGCGACTGCATGACGGTGACGGGCCAGACACTGGCGGACAACCTGGCGGATGTTGCCCCTTATCCAGACAGCCAGGCGATTATCCGTGCCCTTGATAACCCAATCAAGAAAGACAGCCACCTGCGCATTCTATACGGCAACTTGGCGCCCACCGGTGCGGTGGCAAAAATTACCGGCAAGGAAGGTACCCGTTTCACGGGCCGGGCCCGGGTTTTTCATTCCGAGGAGGAAGCCCAGGAACGGATCATGGACGGTACCGTGGTAGCCGGTGATGTGTTGGTGATTCGTTACGAAGGGCCAGTTGGCGGACCCGGCATGCGGGAGATGTTGACACCCACATCGGCTATCATGGGCAAAGGTCTGGGCAGCGACGTGGCGTTGATTACCGATGGCCGGTTTTCCGGTGGGAGTCACGGCTTTGTGGTCGGGCACATTACACCGGAAGCCGCTGAGGGCGGTCCAATAGCGTTGGTCGAAGACGGCGATGAAATCATCATCGATGCGGAGTCCAATTCCATTGAACTGACGGTCTCCGAGTCGGAGTTGGCGGAGCGTCGCAAACGGTGGTCAGCGCCGGAGCCCCGGTATCGCCGCGGGGTGTTGGCCAAGTACGCCAAAACGGTCAGCTCCGCATCCCTGGGAGCAGTGACGGACTTGCTTTGACGTGCAAGCAAAGATTCGCGACTGAAGTCGCTCCTACGGTCGGCCCTGGGCGAGAGTCTAACGTTGTGTCCGTAGGAGTGGTTTCAACCGCGATGAAGGTAGCCAGCGATCAACAAAGGACGCTAGCTTGCCGGTGTGTTTGTAGGAGTGGTTTCAACCGCGATGAAGGTAGCCAGCGATCAACAAAGGACGCTAGCTTGCCGGTGTGTTTGTAGGAGCGGTTTCAACCGCGATGAAGGCAAAGCACTAAATTAATGACGGGTTGCTGGTATAGTTCACTACATCGATTCAACAGAAAAGAGAGTGTCCTGATGAGTTTATTTGTTGCGTTGCATACCCTGGCAGCGGTGATTTGGGTCGGCGGTATGTTTTTCGCGTATATGGCGTTGCGCCCGGCAGCGGCCAAAACGTTGGAGCCTGGCCCGCGGTCAGTGCTCTGGTGCCACACATTGGCTCTATTTTTCCGTTGGGTCTGGGCTTGCGTGATCGTCCTGCTGGTCACCGGTTATGGCATGATCGGCGCTTCCTTCGGCGGGATGGCAGGCGCTGGCTGGCACATACACGCCATGCAGGGGCTGGGGCTGTTGATGATGCTGCTGTTCCTGCATATTTATTTCGCGCCTTTTCGTCGTCTCAAAAAAGCAGTCGAGAGCAACGATACCGATGAGGCGGTGCGTCGGGTAGGGCAGATAAGGATGTTTGTCGGGCTGAACCTTGTGCTTGGCTTGCTGGTTGTGGTGATCGGCTCTGCTGGCCGTTACATTTGAGAACTTGAACTCATGTTTCGGAAGTGTGCGTTAGCGACCCTGATCTGCCTGGCTTTCACTGCGGCTGCTGTGGCAGACCCGGCGGCGGCAGATAATTTTCATCTCGCGTCGGTCAATGCGGCGGTCGCCTATGTCGACTCCGATACGCTGCTACAGGATAAAAACGCCGACCGGTCGGTGCCTATTGCGTCACTTACCAAGCTGATGACGGCTCTGGTGGTAATGGACTCTGGCAAGCCATTGAACGAGTGGCTGGAGGTGCTTCCCCGACACAAAGATGCCCCCAACAATGCTTATTCCCGCATCCGGATCGGTTCCGAATTGCGGCGCTCGGATATGCTGCGCATTGCCTTGATGTCATCGGAGAACCTGGCTGCCTACACGCTCGCCCGTCACCACCCGGGTGGTTATAAAGCCTTCGTCGCAGACATGAACAAGAAAGCACTGATGTTGGGAATGACCAACAGTGTATTCGTCGATCCGACCGGACTGTCAGAACGCAACCGGGCCTCCGCTGCGGATGTTGTCAAACTTGTCAGAGCTTCGATCAATCATCCGCAAATTGGTGATTACTCGACTACGCGATACTACTCCGCCAGATTCCGTCAGCCCCGTTACTCGTTGTCCTATGGCAATACCAATGCCCTGGTACATCGTGACAGCTGGGGCGTGGGTCTCAGCAAGACCGGGTACCTGACAGAAGCTGGCCGGTGTCTGGCCATGGTATCGAAGATAGAGGGTAAAGAAGTGATCACAGTGTTTCTGGATTCCTTTGGAACGCGCTCGCCAATGGGTGATGCTGGCCGGGTAAAGCGTTGGCTAGCCACCGGTGACAGCGGCAAGGTGGCAGGGGCGGCCAAACGCTATGAGCAGCAGAAGAACGCCCAGTACGCCACAGGTAGCAACAGCATGCAGGCAACTAACTGAGATACGGCAGCCAGGGAGTCATTCCTTCATGATCCAGGTATTCACCACCGGCGGTACGATTGATAAGGTCTATTTTGACGCCAACAGCGAATTCGAAATTGGTGAGTCGTTGTTAAACGAGTTATTGGCCGAAGCCAATATTAGCGGGAAATACAATGTCGCCGGGCTGCTGCGCAAGGATAGCCTGGAGCTGACCGACAATGACCGCAGCCTGATCCTGCAGGCGGTGGAGCAATGCACCGCTGGCCGTATCCTGATTACCCATGGTACCGACACCATGCCGGACACCGCCTCCGTGCTTGCCCGCGTGAGCAGCAAAACCATTGTGCTCACCGGCGCCATGCAACCTGCCAGAATGCGTCGTAGCGATGCGGTGTTCAATACCGGATTCGCCTGGGCGGCGGTCAGCCTGTTGCCCGCTGGTGTCTATATTGCGATGAACGGCGAAGTGTTCGAAGCTGGCGCCGTCAGGAAAAACCTCAAGACCCAGCGTTTCGAACGCACCTCAAAGGACTGACAGGATTTCCTGCCCGGTCAGTGGGCGACTTGCTCCGGACGTAAGCGCCGAGTCCAGACGAATCGCGCCGATTTGCAACCGGTGCAACCCCACCACGTGGTTCCCCACCGCCATCATACGCTTGACCTGATGGTACCGACCTTCGGTTATCGCCAGCTCGATGATCGTTTCCGCGACGGGCACCACACGGGCGGGCCGGGTTTTCTTGGCGTCATTGTGCAACTGTAGGCCAGCTTCGATGGCTTGTACTGCTTCCGACGTCATTGGCTCGGCCAGTTCGACCCGATAGATTTTTTCGCACGCAACTTTTGGCGAGGTGATTCGGTGCGACCACTGGCCGTCCGTGGTGAGCAGAACCAGGCCTGTGGTATCAATATCCAGCCGCCCGGCCACATGAAGCTTGCTGCGCTGGTTGGCGGGCAGCAGGCTGAGGACAGTCTGGTGGTCACGGTCTGTTGTTGCGCTGACGATGCCCGTTGGCTTGTTCAGCATCAGATAACGCTCGCCGGGCAGCGACAGCTGTTGCCCCTGGAACGTGATGTGCTGCCCGGTGACCAAGTGACATGCGGCCTTTCGGCAGAGCTGCCCATCCAAGCGAACCTGGCCGCGGCTGATCGCCTGCTTGGCGTCTTTTCGTGACATGTTTGTGGCGTTGGCCAGATAGTAGTCAAGTCGCATGGTCAGCTGCAGGCATCTCCGAGTTGTCGGGTTTCCAGGGTTGCCAGGCAGAGGATTGGAGATTCACCTGAGGAAATGTGATGGTTTGAAATTCATCTAGCTCCGCCCGAAGCCCATCAATCCCATATTTAGCCAGTCTTTCGTTGAGTCGATCGACCAGGGCGCTAGACCATTCTGTCAGTAGCTTTGTCTGCCGCTCACGGAATTTCTTTTTTTGGCTATTGCTTTGAGTGGATTGCTCCCACGCCGCGATCTCGTCACGTTCGCCAGCAAGATCGCTCCAGTGAATGGAGAGGTCGATATCTTCCGAAAAACGTTCTATAACTTTCCAGCACTTGCTCAAGGCGGTACCGCCTTTGAAGGCAGTTGAGTGCGCGCCAAGCAGGTTTTCATCGTAGAGCAGCCGCAGTACCTCGGCTACCCAGATATCCTTTTCCAGGAAATTCTGGGCCAGTCCAGCGGGATGCTTTTGGGCGCCTAAGTCCAGGATGGCTTTCAGCTCATCATGCTTTTTCGGATCGCGATAGAAGTCGAAAATGTCCGTCAAACCATCATTTCCTTTTCAAACTGCTCCAATTTGACCTGCCATCCTTCAGGCAGAGGAATCGCCTTGAGCTTTTTGATCGCCGTGCGGCTCTCTGCTTCGGAAAGTTTCAACCTGGAAAGTGCCTTTTTCAATTCACTGAGTTTAACGGAATTGGCTGGGGTGACGGTGAAGCTTCGCAGCAACTCACCTTCAGGGCGTGATTTCCACCGCAGTTTTGACTCCGCCACATGTCGCACCTCAACAATTTCATTGCCAACCGAAAACGTTCTGCTGGAGCCGTTACTCCAAAACACCGTTTTGACGGGAGCCTGTGTCTGGAGGCCAAGCCGATAAGCGGACTCAATGCCCTGCCTTACCAGTGTGTAGCCGTGCTGCTGTGCCCATTTTTTGGCTATCTGTTCTGCACTTGCCGTGATTTTGATAGATGGCATGC
>JBDNIR010000464.1:0-6869 GCA_041688195.1 Marinobacter sp. | reverse complement strand
CCGATCCGCATCAACTCGGCGGCCAGGATGAAGAAAGGAATGGCCATCAATGAGAAGTTGTTCATGCCCGAGAACATGCGCATCGGCACGATGATCGGGTCGGTGCCACCGAAGAACTGAATGGCCAGGATCACGGAAAAGGCTAGCGCCGCGAAGATCGGCAGCCCTAGCAGCAATACCGCAAAGAAGATGGGCAGCAACGCCGTTATCATGAGGTTCCCTTGTTATTGTTGGACATAATCGCTGAGACGCCCCTTCACACCAGCTTGTCCTTCTCGGCGGCGAGCCCTTCGGCCAGGCTCACGGGTGGTTTTCGCCAGACTTCATGGATGACCCAACAGTAGCGAAAGATCAACAGAACCCCGGACAGGCCAATGGGTAGGTAGACCCAGGCCATGGGAATGCGTAACGCAGGAGACAACATTCCGCGTTCGAGAGTGCTATAGAAAAGCCGGAAGCCGAGATAGGTCATTGCGATGGCGAAGGCAATACCCAGTACCGCTGTCAGGATATGCAACCAGCGATTGACGGAAGGAGGCGCAAAGGCATTGAGCACATCCACTGAGATGTGAACGCCATGGCGAACCCCCATACTTGCGCCCACGAAACTCATACAGACGATGGAGTAGATTACAACCTCTTCGGCCCACGAAAGCGAGCTGTTGAAGCCGTAACGATAGACGACCTGGAAGGTGGTAATGATGGTCGCCGTCGACATGAAGGCGACCATCGCCACGCTTTCTAAGCGATCAAGGAGTTTATTGAGCGCTTCGAACATAGATCAATACTCGATACCCACGACGTCGTAGACCTTATGCAGGAGCTCGGGGGTGACGATATCCTTGTATTCCTCATGCACCGGCATGCTGGCCTTGACAAAGGCGGCACGCGCCTCGTCGGTGATATCGTTGATCGCTATTTCGTCCTGAATATCATCGAGAATCCTTTCTTCGTCCTTGAGCGTGAGCTCACGCGCCGTGGCACGCCCTTGATCGAAGGCCTCGACCATCACCTGTTGCAGGTCTTCGGGCAGTGATTCCCATGAGTTCTTGTTAACGACCGCCGCGTAGGCGTGATAGGCATGGTTGGTCAAGGACAGATAGTCCTGCACCTCATAAAAGCGCATGGTGTAGATATTGGCCAGTGGATTCTCCTGCCCCTCGACGACACCTTGCTGCAAACCGTTATAGACCTCGGTGAAGGCCATCGCCGTAGCATTGGCATCGAGGTTTTCATAGGTCGAGATGATGATCGGTGCCTGCATGGTGCGCATCCGAATTGCAGCGAGATCCTCGGGCGTTTTGATCGGACGTACATTGTTGGTAATATGGCGGAAGCCGGCGCCCCAGAAGTTCACGCCATGCATATTGTCGTCTTCGAGGGTATCGAGAATTTCACGGCCTACGTCGCCGTCCAGAACCTCGACCATGGTGTCGTGATCCGGCAGCAGGAAGGGCAGATCGAGAATCTGCGTGCGTGGCTCGAAGTTGCCCAGGGTGGCGGTAGGTGGGATGCCAATATCGACTAATCCCAGCTGAATCTGCTCGATAATCTCGACGTCACCACCGACCTGGGCAGCCGGTAACACCTTGATGCTGATGCGACCGTCGGATTTCTCCTCGACTACTTCCTTGAATTTTAATGCTGCCTGCCCGTTGGGCGTTTCCTCGATCAGTACATGGGCAAAGGTGAAGTTATACTCAGCGGCCTGCGCCTGAGTCATCCCCAAGGAGGCAGCAGCAATAGCAGTGGCCAATGAAAGCTTGGTTAGATAGTGGTTCATTTGTAGTACCTATGTGTCGTTGTAGTTTTCGTAGAATCACAGCCATTCAAACGATTCAGGGTATTGCTCGGATCATGGATCGTTATTCAGTTGTTCCAGTCGGGACGAAATATCCTCATTTGAGTGGGTGGAAAGAAGGACTGCGAGGGAAAGCCTCGCCTTACGTGCGCTGATATCCCTGACAGCAAACGCACCCTGCGCCTCTAGGCTGGCGAGGCTGCCGGGGAACTCATAGTTGCGATGAACCGGTCCTTGGCAGGCACTCACTATCAGTACGGGTAACCCTCTATCGGTGGCCCGAGCGATACTCTCCAGCCAGCCGGGGGGCACATGGCCTCTCCCCAGACCTTCAAGCACCAGCCCTTGGGCGCCACCTTCGATAGCAGCGTCGATCAGGTTACTGCAGGCATCCAGGTAAGCCGGGAGAATATCCACCCGTGGCAGGCTTTCGCCCAGCGTTAACGTTTTCGTCCTCACGGTTCTCTGAGCCAGGTACGTCCTCATGCCGTCGACATATCCCAGCCGACCATAGCCAGGCGCCTCGAAGGCGTTCACTTGGTAAGTATTTACCTTGCGAACGTGTCGTGCGGCATAGATCGACTCGTTGAACACCACCAAGGCACCTAGCCCCTGTGCAGCAGGATGAGCGGCTACGATGATGGCGTTGGCAATATTACGGTAGGCGTCGGTACCTTCTTCATGAGGAGCGCGCTGGGAGCCGGTTACGACCAGTGCGCAGTGGTCAAGGGGGAGCGTGATGTCCAGGAAATGCGCAGTTTCCTCGAGGGTATCGGTACCATGGGTGATGACAATACCGGCAACGTTAGGGTCATCGGCCAAGTGCTGGCATAGACGCTGGATCTCGATCAAGTCCGCTTGAGTAATAGCATTACTAGGCTTTTGCAGAATCGAGCGAACTTCGACCTTCACGTCCGCCTCGGGCGGTAGAACGACACGCTCGAACAATACATCGCCGCTCAAGGCGCCGGAGACATTAAGACCCGCCTCATTGGGCTTACTGGCGATCGTGCCGCCTGTCGTCAGTAGTACGACGTGTCGTCTTGTCATTGTCTGGCACCGTTGTTTTTATTTGTTATCGACACACCGGTAGTTACACGACCGGAAATCTTTTAGCGGGGTAGTCGGTTAGCTCCTCCACCCCCAACATCTTGTGGTCACCAGTCGTAGCCATGTGTGACGTCAGATTCAATCACGGGCGCGGTGACCCAGATGCTTGCACTGAGAAAGGAGTACCGCATCCCCCGTGGGAGGTCGCACCACTGGATGACTCGCATAAGGCGCCAGTGCCTGTAATTGAGCAAGCAGGCTCGTCAGCAGCTGTTGTTTAAAGGTGTTATGCGGCAACTTCATATCGACTCCTTAAGCCGTTAATACCCCATCACTCTGGGTAACCAAGTGGCCAGTCCTGGCACGGCGATCAATAGCAAAATGGTGGCAATAATCGGCAGTAAGAACGGTAGTATGGCGGTGACCACCTGGCCGTAACGCAGCCGCGTAATTCCCACCATTAAAAATAGCACCGTGCCAAACGGCGGGGTAATAACCCCCACCGAAAGCGTAATGACCATGACAATGCCGAAGTGAACGGGGTCCAGTCCAGCGCTTAGCGCAGCAGGTACTACGATCGGGGTGAAGATCAAGATGCTTTCAATCACCGACATAAAGCAACCGATGAGCAAGAAGAAAAGCGCAAAGCAGAGCAGCAGTACAACTGTCGGCATATCGATACTGGCCACCTGTCCCGCCAACGCCTGGGGAATGCCCATGCGCACCAGTATCCAGCCGTAAAAGCTGGAAACGGCAATAATCAGCAGGATGACCGCGCTAAACATCAAGGTGCGGCGGAAGGCGTTATAGAGGTCCTGCCAATTCACATCACGGTAGATCAGCCCGCCTAGAATCACCGCATAGAGCGAGGCAATGGCACCTGCTTCCGTGGGCGTGAAGAAGCCGCCCCAAATACCGCCGACAATAATCGCGGGCATCATCAGCGGCAGGATGGCACGCTTACCGGTACGCGCGACTTCACAGGCATCAAAGGGCGTGGGTTTAGGCATAACCACCTTGCCAGTGGCTGCCAGCAGTACGGTCATGCCCATCAGCAGCAGCGCCATCAAAATACCCGGCAGCAGCCCCGCCATAAATAGCCCGCCAATGCTTACATTAGCCAGCCAGCCGTAGACCACCAGCGCGATGCTGGGCGGCAGAATCGGCCCGATAACGCTAGATGCGGCGGTAATGCCAGTGGAGTAATCAAGCGCGTAGCCACGCTCTTTCATTGCCTTGATTTCAATACTACCAAGACCAGCCGCATCGGCTACGGCGGTGCCCGACATAGTGGCGAAGATGGAGCTAGCCACCACATTGGCGTGCCCGAGACCACCCTTAGTAAAGCCCACCAGCGCAGTAGCGAAATCAAAAATGCGCGTGGTAGTAGAGCCAATATTCATAATATTGGCCGCCAGAATAAATAGCGGAATGGCGAGCAGGGTGAAGTTATTGAGCGTTTGCACCATGCGTAGCGGCAGTAGTTCGACCGGCAACCCTCCCGCACCGGTGACCGCGAGAGCAATAAACGAAGTAACGCCGATGGAAACAACAACAGGCAGGCCAATCGCCATCAGTACTAATAGCCCACCGACAAAAATCATTAGTTCGGTCATAGCTTAACCACCTCCTCTTCACGAGGTGCTTCTAACCAAGCCACTGGGCCACGCAGGGTTTGCCACACGGAAATCAGCGCCATGCCCGCAAAGCTGAAAAAGACACCGTAGTAGAGGTAGCTGAAGCTGATACTGAGTGACACGGTTTTATTATTGGCACTCATATCCGACATAATCCATGAGCCCCAGGCAGCGAGAGCAAAAAAACCGCAGGAAATCAGTGCAGTGAGCCGATATTGTATATTTTTACCCAGCCCTGAAAGCTTGTGGCTGAACAAATCAACCACCAGATGCTCGCTGCGCACCCAAGCCGATAGCGACCCAAAACCAATCGCGTAAATGGCCAGCATCGATGCCACTTCTTCGGTCCAGGGCATGCCTAAAACCAATAAGTCACGGGCAATAACCGTCGCCACAATCAGTAGCAGGATAGCTGCCATTAACGCCACGCCTACCCCATCGCATAGGCGGGTTAAGCCGCGCAGCGTATAGAAAGCGATTCGATCTGGCCCCTTACTGGGCGCTACAGCGTCTTCCACAGGAGAACTCCTCGGTATTCACCAACGTGAAAACTACAACGACGGCCCGATGGGCCGCCGTTATTCATTCAAAGCGCGGGTTACTCACTTACGTTACCCAGCGCGTCTTCGCGTACGCCATCTGCCATTTCGGCCATCACACGGTCAATCGCCGGTAGCGCTGCTTCGCGGAAGGCTTCGATATCCGGCTCGATAATCGTCATGCCTTCCTCCTGCAGCGCTTCCAGGTAGTACTCATCCAGCTCACGTTCACGCTCAGAACCGTGCTGCCGGGCAACATGAATGGCTTCCTCGATCAACGCTTGGTCGTCTGCCTCAAGTCCTTCCCACCAGCGTGAGCTCGCCACCCAGTTCCACGGAAACTGCACGTGGCTGGTAAGAATGATGTGATCCTGCACTTCCCAAAGGCGGCGAGTATAAGGCGAAGAGAGTGAGTTCTCGTGGCCATCTACCTGGCCGGTTTGCATGGCAAGATAAATTTCCGGTGCGGGCACATTCACCACCTGGGCACCGATCTCTTCCCATACCTCTAACCATACCGGCAGCGAAGGAAGGCGTAGGCGGAAACCCTGGAGATCATCCGGCGTATTGATGGCTTTGTTGGCGGTCATGTGGCGAGGGCCACGATGCTGAGTGCCGAAGTATTTAATGCCGCCTTGGCTTTCCGCCTGCTCAATCAGCGCCTGGCCGGAGGGGCTTTCCATATAGGCGTCGACTTCATCCCAGGTAGCGAAAACGAAAGGCACGCTGATGGCATCGTATTCTGGCGCGTACTGCTGCCGCCAGTTTCCGCCGGTGATTGAGATCTGGGTTTGGCCAAGGTTGAGCAATTCCAGAATAGCATTCTCACCGCCGAGGGAGCCCGCTAAAAAAGGGCGTACTTCAAAGCGGCCTGGCGCCTGCTCTTCTAAATATTCAGCAAAGCGCTCCACCGCAGCGCTTTCCGAACCGCCCTCGCTCATGGTGTTGTTAACTTGAATTTCGATGGGGTTAGCCAAGGCGAATGGGGCCGCCGTTAGCATTCCTAGGGTAGCCAGCGTGGCAAGCAGTTGTTTCCGCATGGGAGGACTCTCTATGGTTGTCGTTATTGGATGTGGTTCTTGTAATAGCTTTAGTAACGCTTGATTGATCTTGAAACAAGCAACCAAGGGGTTCAAATCGACGTTCAAGAAGGCTGGCTTCGTAAAATACGATGGCTAGAAACGCCGCTATAGCGACACATTTTGTCCGGACTCTCGCCATCATACGACCAAAGATGAATATCTAACCGCAGCCATTAGCTCACTCAACAGGCCATTACGCTGCTTTCCAATAATAATTCATCTTAGGAGCATTCACCATGCACGAAGCCGCCCCCGTTGCTTTTATTACTGGCGCCACCTCCGGCATTGGCCTTGCCTGTGCCCATCGCTTTGCCCAAGCGGGTTGGGCGTTAGTGCTTACTGGCCGCCGCCAGGAGCGTTTAGACGCCCTTCAAGCAACCCTTGAAAAGCATGTGCCGGTGTACACTGCCCAGTTGGATGTGAGCGACCCACAGGCCGTTGCAAGCGTTATTGCGGCGCTGCCTGAACGCTTTCAGCACGTACATACGTTGATTAATAACGCGGGGCTTGCACTAGGAGTCTGCGCGGTAGAAACGTCGTTATGACATAATAGGCACATCTTCTCCAACCACGGAATAGACGTGATGGGAACGAGCTTTCGACCTTATTCGCCAGATCAGGCGTTGTTGCTGCCTGCCAGTCTTAACGAATGGCTGGCCGAAGGCCATCTGGCCTACTTCATTAGTGACGTTGTCGAAGAACTGGACTTAAGCGCCTTTTACGCTCGCTACGAAGGAGACGGTCGCCGCAAGTCGCCTTT
>JBDNIR010000463.1:0-2338 GCA_041688195.1 Marinobacter sp. | reverse complement strand
CCAGCGGTGAAATCATTGATATTCATCGTATCAAGCCAATTTTTGAGGAGTTGTTCCAGCGCGTCTGGTACGGCGAAGCCGAGAACGACAGCTTCAACCGGTTGGTGTTGGCGTCCTATCTGAGCTGGCGCCAGATTGCGGTGCTGCGGACTTATGCCCGGTATATGAGGCAGATCCGCATCTCCAACAGTCAGACGTTTATCTCCAATACCCTGGTGAACCATGTGTCACTGGCACGTCTGCTGCTCGATTTTTTCGAAGTCCGCTTCAACCCGGCCCGTGCACGCAGCGAAGGCAAGAGCCGGGCAGCCCAGCAAAAGCTTGAAATTGAGTTTAATGCCGGTCTGGATGACGTTGATAATCTCAGCGAAGATCGGGTTCTGCGACTTTATCTGGAATTGATGCAGGCGACCCTGCGAACCAACTACTACCAGCCTGACATTAAAGGTGAGGCAAAGCCCTATATCAGCCTGAAGTTCGACCCGGCCGGTATTCCGGAGATGCCGCTTCCCAAGCCGATGTTCGAGATATTTGTCTATTCACCGCGGGTGGAAGGTGTGCATTTGCGAGGTGGCCGCGTTGCCCGGGGTGGCCTGCGGTGGTCAGACCGGTTCGAGGATTACCGCACCGAGATTCTTGGTCTCGTCAAGGCCCAGCAGGTCAAGAACGCGGTCATTGTGCCGGTAGGTGCGAAGGGCGGGTTTGTCGCCAAGCGACTGCCGGACGGCTCTGATCGTGAAGCGTTCCAGAAAGAGGGCATTGCTGCCTATAAGACCTTTATCTGTGGCTTGCTGGACATCACCGACAATTTGGTGGAAGGCCAGATCAAGCCGCCGGAGAATGTGGTTCGCCACGACGATGACGACGATCATTACCTGGTGGTGGCTGCCGACAAAGGTACGGCGACCTTCTCCGACATCGCCAATGGACTGTCAGCCGAGTACGGTTTCTGGATGGGTGATGCCTTCGCCTCCGGCGGGAGCAACGGTTATGACCACAAGAAGATGGGTATCACGGCCAAAGGCGCCTGGGTTTCGGTAGAGCGCCACTTCCGGGAGCTGGGTATTAACCCGGCGAAAGATGAGTTTTCAGTGATTGGCATCGGAGATATGGCCGGTGACGTGTTTGGTAATGGGTTGCTGCGCTCCGACAAAGCCCGCCTGGTGGCGGCGTTCAACCACCTGCATATCTTCATCGATCCGACTCCGGACCCGGCCAAAAGCTTTGCCGAGCGGCAACGGATGTTTGATTTGCCACGGTCGTCGTGGGCTGATTACAACGCCGAGCTGATCTCTGCCGGTGGCGGCGTTTTCAGCCGCAGTGCCAAGTCCATCCCAGTCAGTGCGGAGATGAAAAAACTGCTGGGTATCAAGTCGGACCGGGTACCTCCGAATATGCTAATTTCCCATATCCTCAAGGCCCAAGCCGATTTACTCTGGTTTGGGGGCATCGGCACCTACATCAAAGCCAGCAGTGAATCCCATAGTGATGTGGGGGACAAGGCCAATGACGGTTTGCGTATTGACGGCAAGGACCTGAACTGCAAAGTGCTGGGGGAGGGCGCGAACCTGGGGATCACCCAGCTCGGACGCATCGAATATGCCCTGGCAGGCGGCCGTCTGAATACGGACTTCATTGACAACGCAGGCGGGGTTGATTGCTCAGATCATGAAGTAAACATAAAAATCCTGCTCAACCGGGTGGTTGCTGCCGGTGACCTTACCGAGAAACAGCGCAATCTGATGTTGGAAAAAATGACCGATGATGTGTCGGCGCTGGTGCTCAATAATAATTACCGTCAGACCCAGGCCATCAGTATCGCCAGCGTGGATGCGGCAACGCGCCTTGAGGAGTACCGCCGCCTGATGAACACCTTTGAAAATGAGGGCAAGCTTAACCGGCAACTGGAATTCCTGCCCGATGAGGAAATGTTGGCAGAGCGTAAGCTGAAAAAGCAGGGGCTCACCCGGCCGGAACTGTCGATATTGATTTCCTACGTCAAAGGCGACCTCAAGCAGGTATTGATAGCGAGCGACTTGCCTGACAATCCGAGCCTTGCCGGTGAAATTCATAAAGTATTTCCCGGCGCCCTGAACAAGAAGTTTACGACGGAGTTGAATGATCACCAGCTGCGCCGGGAGATCATCGCTACCCAGGTGGCCAATGACATGGTTAACCACATGGGTATTACCTTTGTCGAGCGTCTGTCCCAGTCTACCGGGGCCTCATCCCCGGCCATCGCCCTGGCCTGGATTATAGCGCGGGAGGTGTTCCGGCTTGATGTCTGGTGGGACAAGATTGAGGCACTTGACTACAAGGTGCCGGCACAGCTGCAGAT
>JBDNIR010000095.1:0-3015 GCA_041688195.1 Marinobacter sp. | reverse complement strand
GTACTTATACGTGTTTATCGTACGTGCTTCTACCTTATGGCGTCATCTTTTTTTATGGCCTCGAAAATCACAGAGACTCAAAACAGGTAATCATGGCTGTTATGCTTTGGTTGGCCATGACAGTAGCTTGGTAGAGTGGATTGTGTGCGCTACGACCGCCGTAAGCGTTGATCTCAAAAGTTCACGCCCAAGCCGACGGTCGCACTCTCACCGGAGACGCTCTCGATGGTCTCGGAACGAGTGCTACGGTGCGCGATCACTGAAGTGGCATATAACCAGGAGGTCACGTCGCGACTCAGGCTCAGCTGGGCTCCCGCGGTGTCCTGATTTACAGTTTGCGATGTTACCAACCTTTCGCGAAGAGCATAGCTGTTTATGCCATAAGATAAACCGAGGTCTATGTTCCATTTCAATGTGGGTGCCCAGCTGAGCGTGGTACTCAAACCATAGCCGCTGTACTGGCCGTTAATGGTCTCCTCAAAGCCTTGTTCGTAAAAAGCCTGAAAATGCAGCTTGCGGTTTACGGCTATGGGGTGGGTATAGCGTAGGCTCGTTGAACCGATCAGGTCATCGCGCATCTCTTCTTCGAAGCTGGAATGGCGGATCCCGACCAGCCATAGCAGGGAACGGCCCTGCTGAAAAAGCTGATAGACGCCGGTCTGAAAGCTCGCGGTCTGATTATCCAAGACCGCGGTCTGCTCGTAAGCCACGTTTTGCGCGCCCAGGATGCCCAGAAGTGCCGTTCGTTTGTTCGGCAGGGTCGCATAAAGACCAGCCGTGATCGATTGATAATAGGCGCTTTCGGAGATCATGTCCTCATTGGACGAGACCGCCTGAAAGTCCTTGAATTTAATATATCCGGCCTCCAGTGTCGTGAAGGTCTCGGCCTGGACGCAGCTGCTGGACGCATAGACTAGGCCCATCATCATTAATTTGATTGTCGTGGATTTGTACATGGCAATTTCCTTCCCATGATCATTGGGTGGTTCTAAAAAAAGGCCCCTTCAGCGTGTTGTTGAAGGAGCCTTGGGTCGTCGGGGTAATAGCCCCTTACTTGAGTAAGCCACCCAGGCCCAGCGAACCCGAGGTGCTGCTGGAAGCAGCGCCACTGATGCTGGAACCCAGGGCGTTCACCGAGCCAGCACCGGAGATGGAGTTGCTGATGCTGCTGGTGATGTCCGGGCCGATTTCAGAGGCAATGCTGGCCCCGATGCCGGCCGTTATACCGGCCTCTAAAGCCGCATTCTCGACCCCCAACTGCAGGGACTCGTTCAGATCAAGCATGTTGTTCAGATCGAGTCCGGCCGCCACGTCACTGGGATCAACATTGAGCACCGTGTTCAGCACAGTTTCGGTCGCGGCATCGACGGTGGCACGGTTGCCATCTAGGCTAGCCAGGGTCTCCACAGCGGTCTCCTGGGTCGCCTGAAGGTTGGCGGCGGAGCTGTCCTCAGCCTGTGTTGGCTCGTCCGCCGGCATGTCGTTGGATGGCGCCGGCTCGTTTTGAGCCACATCGGACCCATCGCTCGGCGACTGCTCCGGGTTGGATTGGGTCGGCTGTGACTCTTCCATGCCCGATTCTGCCTCGCTTTGGAACAGCGCACCCAGGGTGCCGGTAACATTCGAGCTTTCCGTCTTGGCTTGGCCCGATGCCTCGGTGACGTTGTCGAAAGCCGCGTTGACCCGGTGCTCGGGTACGTTTTGCTCAACGGAAGCTTCGCCGCTGGTCACGGATTGGGCATTGCCGGCAACGGAGGCGGCCAGCACCGAGGGGCTGGAGAAAGTTAGCGCGATAAGGCTGCTATAGATTAGTTTGCGATTAGTCA
Source organism: Marinobacter sp. (assembly GCA_041688195.1). GTDB lineage: Bacteria > Pseudomonadota > Gammaproteobacteria > Pseudomonadales > Oleiphilaceae > Marinobacter. The sequence goes on along the minus strand of JBDNIR010000095.1, from coordinate 1,189 downwards.
TGATTCCCTCTTTAGGTTGCGATTACAGACAAGTCGCCTGTACCCCATACGACGAGTGAAGCGTGGCTGCGGTTACACGCGAGCGCCTAAGGGGAAGCAGTTGTGGCGCCATGAGTTCTTAAGAACAGCAGCTTAGCGAGGGTTTTCTGGCATCTGGCCCGTCGTGTCCCGGCGGCCGGGGAGATTGCTCCGATACCAGCGTGGGAGTACTAACGCAGATTCAGATGTGTCCTAGTCCGGCGTTTTAAACCAGCGGCATACCCGCAACGCCCTGTGGGGTATTTCGCTGTTGTCCGTTTGCGCGGGCAGCCCTTGTGGACAGGTGCTGCTCGGTCTTCGGCCAATATCTGGTTCGTTATCCCGCCAGTGCTCGCTTGGTGCGCCAAGCGTAGTTCAAGCCTTAGCCGACCGCTGCTACAGCTGCGCTTACCGATAACGCATTGGCTCCATTCGTAACCCGTTGCCCGACTCCGTCGTCCCACTCACTGAGAGCGTGATTGCAACTCGAGCAATCCGCGCCAGTTGGTTTGGATACGGAGAGATGGGATGCCAATCAAGACGCGGAGGAGAAACAGTCAGGTATTGATTTTCGGAGTTGCGGCTTTGATGCTAGGGGTCGGGGCCAGCCAGGCGTCCGGCGGCGGACTCGTTGCAGTGGATTACCGCACGCACGGCTATGTGCTCTCGGCCGCTGATCGGCTCCGGGTTGACCGAGCCCTGACAGCGGCTGCTCGCTTCGCACGAACCTTTGCCTACTTCAAGCCACCATTTCGTCTCGGCTTGGAGATTTACGGCGACCCGAGCGATTATATGTATCGCCGTGCCGAACTAGGATCACAGAACGATTACGGCTTTTTTAGTCACTACGACTTCCGTGGTTATGTAAACGTCACCAGCATCCAGGAACTGGGGGCGGATCCCATCGAGACCGTCATTCATGAAGGGGTGCACGGTATTTTCGCGCGCTTGGAGGTGCAGAATAATTTTGAGCTGCCGGTATGGCTCGCCGAAGGTTTGGCCGACCTATTCGAGGAGGCCGTTTATTATGGCAATGGTGCTTGGGAGGTGAACCAGGCCCACCTGCGCAACAAGGCCGGACACCTTATGCGGGAGGATCCAATGCTGTTTCGAAGCGTTTTTGAAACAAGCGACGATGGATGGGGGGCGCTTGGCCAGGACGCATATATAG
>JBDNIR010000462.1:0-1861 GCA_041688195.1 Marinobacter sp. | reverse complement strand
CTGAGACAACATATCTTGAGGGCGATGGTTCTATCAGCAAGATCAACCCCGAAGCCGAAATTATGGTTTCCGGTGACGGACGCCGCATGAGTCGACGCACAGAAGACCAGATCGACGCCTTTACGGAGGACGGTTTTGTTTCTCGGAAGAAGTAACCGCGTGAGTGACAAATTCTTTAATTTGTGGTAACTCCCAAGCACCCCAGCCGTTAACGGGTTTTTGTCAGTTTTGATGTGAGTCTCCTTGGCCATTGGGCGCATGAATTTTCTGTTGTGGTCTGAATTTCGTGGCGCTGTGACGATTTCTCTGAATCAGTGGTGGAATGGACCAAGTTGCTGCTCTTGAACACCTCCTCGCCACGGCTCTGCGCAGGATCGCCGAGTTGGAAGCCGCGTTGGCGAGCATGGCGCAAGAGAATGCGGATCTGCGTCGTCAGTTGGCCAAGAACAGCAGTAATAGCAGCAAGCCGCCTTCGAGTGATGGGTTCAAGAAGCCGGCACCGCGTAGCCTGCGTGGTAAGTCCGGTAAGAAAAGTGGTGGCCAAGCTGGCCACCGAGGCGACACCCTACGTCAGACAGCAACGCCTGAGTTTGTACACCGACATGAGGCTGAGTCCTGTGGCGCTTGTCAGCATGGCTTGACGGCGGGGATGATCAAGGGGGTGGAGAGGCGTCAGGTTTTTGACATACCGGTGCCGCGCCTGGAGGTTACAGAGCATCAGGCAGCGATTTATTGTTGTAACCATTGCCGCGCCACGACGACGGCCGCCTTTCCCGATGGCGTGAATGCACACGTGCAATACGGTAAGCGCATTCGGGCGGCGGCGGTCTACTGCAATGTTCAGCAGCTGATCCCCGAGGATCGGGTCTGCCAACTGCTGCGTGATTTGTTTGGTGCCACCAGCCTGTGCGCGGCCAGCGTGACCAACTGGGTGAACGGCGCAGCGCGTACCTTGGGTGGCGTCGTCGAACACATTCTGGCCCGGCTCACTGAAGGCGGCGTTCGGCATCTGGATGAGACCGGACTTCGTGTCGCTGGTAAGCTGCACTGGCTGCACTCAATCAGCGATCTCGCCTTCACGCATTATCGCATCAGCGCCAAGCGCGGTGCTGTTCCATCCTTCCTGACCGGCGGGACAATTGTTCATGACCACTGGAAATCCTATTACGCCCATATGAGTGGGGTGGATGCTCATGCCCTGTGCGGGGCGCATCATTTACGCGAGCTCAAGGCTATCGAAGAGATCGAAAAGGAGCCGTGGGCGTGCGCGATGAGCGTGCTGCTCAACAGCGCCAATCAGCTCAAGTGCGCGGCTCAGGGGCGAGGCGAGACCGAACTCCCCGCGTCGATTTATCAGAGCATCCTCACCAAATACATGGCGATCCTCACCGAGGGCCTCGCCTTCCATGAGCGACAAGACCCACTGGCTAGATGCCCTGGCGCGCGAGGCCGAAAAGCCAAGCGGCCAGGCCATAACCTTCTGGTCCGCTTGCGCGACTACCGTGATGACGTCCTGAGGTTCCTTACGGACTTCACAGTTCCCTTCACCAACAATCAGGCCGAACGGGACCTGCGCATGATGAAGTTGCGCATGAAAATCTCGGGAACTTTCCGCACCCTCGAGGGCGCGCAGGTCTTCGCTGATATTAGGTCCGTCATCTCGACGGTCAGAAAACACGGGGGCAATATCATCGAAACGCTCACCCTATCACCACAACAAATCATCGCTCGGCTCTAACGTCGAAAGTGCAACCCAAAACCCGATATCCGCTGGGGTGCTTGGGAGTTACGTTTCATGTATGAATAAAGAAACGGAACTAGGAAATCCAGATTGCGTCTCGGTTGGCATAAGTTGGCGTTT
>JBDNIR010000461.1:0-3162 GCA_041688195.1 Marinobacter sp. | reverse complement strand
GTATTATCCACACCCGCACACAGACATACACCCCTGATGCAGGCTTTACCCGTGGACGAAACGCACCAGCCCATTCCGGAAGTACGCCAGCCATTGATCCAGCGCACACTGGCTGAATGGAAAACCCTGGCGCTGCTGGGCGGGCCCATTCTGATTGCGCAGATTGCCCAGATGGCCAACGGTGTGATTGATACCGTAATGGCCGGCCACGCCAGTGCCGAAGACCTCGCCGCTGTCGGTATCGGCAGCAGTCTGTGGATGCCGTTGTTTCTGTTGTTCATGGGAACACTGAGCGCATTGCAGCCGATTATCTCCGGACACCGGGGCGGCGGCGTTTTCAGCCGCATCATGCCCGACACCTGGCAGGGCATTTACATTGCCGCCGGAGCATCGGTACTGATGATCCTGTTGCTGATCAATGTGCGGCCAGTGCTCGACACCCTGCGCATGGATAGCCATACCGCGTTTGTCACTCAGGGCTACCTCAGTGCCTTTGCCTGGGGCATTCCGGCGATGCTGCTGATGGCGGCGTTACGGGGCCTGACCGATGGCCTCGGGCACACCAAGGTGATCATGGCGTTCTCGGTGCTTGGCACCCTGATCAACCTGCCACTGAATTACATCTTCATCTACGGCAAATTCGGTTTGCCGGCCATGGGCGGCATCGGTTGCGGCTGGGCCACGTCGATCTCAAACGGGGTCGCCATGGTAGCGCTGCTGGTCTATCTGAGCCGCAGCAAAACCTATCGGCATTACAACCTGATCACGGGCTGGGTCAAACCCCACTGGCAGGAAATCAGCCTCATCCTGAAGCTCGGGGTGCCCATTGGCTTTACTATCTTCGTGGAAGCCAGCATGTTTTCGGTGATTGCGCTGTTCCTGGCGCCACTGGGGCCGGTGATTGTGGCCGGCCACCAGATTGCCCTGAATGTGGTGTCGTTGTTGTTCATGGTCCCCCTGAGCATCGGCATGGCGCTCACCCTGAGGGTCAGCTTTCTGATCGGCGCGCGTACTCCGGAAACCGCCCGTTTGCTCTCTTGCAGCTCTCTGATTCTGGCCGCTTCTGTGGCGTTGGTGTTTGCGCTGTTGCTGTTCCTGTTGGCATCACCGATCGCGCAGTTGTACACCAGCGACCCGGCGGTGCAGCAGATCACCACATCGCTGTTGATATTTGCTGCCCTGTTCCAGATTGCCGACGTCATACAGGTGACGTGCATCAGTGCTCTGCGAGGCTACAAGGACACCCGGGTACCGATGATCATCATGCTGTTTTCATTCTGGGGGCTGGGGCTGCCACTGGGTTATACACTCACTTTCACCGACATAATCCTGCCAGCCATGGGGGCGGCGGGCTTCTGGGTCGGGCTCACCGGGGGCCTGGCTTCCGCCAGCATTTTACTGGGCACCCGGTTATTACGTTATGTACCCCGCACGGTCTGATCAGACCATTGCGTCTGGCTCACCTGCCACCACCACCCGGTCCCGACCGTCCTCTTTGGCTTTGTACAGGGCATCATCCGCCCTCTCAAGCCAGGAATCCGGGGTATCATCGTCCTGCAGCATCGTGAGGCCGTAGGAGGCTGTCACTGGCCCCCCGGGGCTTTTGAGGTCCCGGCGCAGCACACGGTAGACGTTGCGCAGCACAGACCGCATGCCGTAGTCGTCCACACCGGGTAACAGCAACACAAATTCCTCGCCGCCGAACCGGAACAACTGGTCGGTCTTGCGGGTGTGCTTAAGGATAATCTGCACGCAACCGAGCAACACCTCGTCGCCGACGGCATGGCCATAGGCGTCATTGACGCTCTTGAAATGGTCAAGATCCAGTATCGTAAGCGCATACGTCAGCCCGCTGCGCTGGTGAAATGCGACCGCTGCCTTGAGCTCCTGCTCCATCGCCCGGCGATTCTTGACGCCGGTCAGCGGGTCCAGTAGGGCCAGTTGCTCCAGCCGCAGGCGCTGGGTTTCATTCCGCAACGCAAAAATATAGGCGCAGGCACTGACGACAATAGCGGTAGTGGCGAACGACAGCATGTACTCAAAGGACTGAAAACCAATATTGAACACCATCAGCACCAGCAGTGTGGTCAGATTGATGATGACCGCCAGACGCGGTGAGGTCAGAAAGAAGTTGGTGATAAACGGTGGATAAAGCCAGAACAGACCGATCGTGCCCAGCAGGGACGCGACCGTTGCACCGCCAGCACAGGCGATAATAGCCAAGCAGAACCCGCTGCGACGGGTATCGCCAGTGACCCAGGCATACAGCATGGTGGAGACGATGCACAGCATAATGACCGTGTCCACCGTACCGGCCAGCAGCTCACCCCGCGCGAACCGGAAAATAGCAAACGGAGTGATGCCAACAATGGCACAGACGCCCAGCATGGTGATGATCGACAGACGGAAATTATTGCGCAAGCGGTACAGCATATTGGTCGAACCAGGGCGCGAGCATGGTATTCACCTGGCCGGGAATGACCCAACCGGGCAGCGAAGAAATCCGGGCACCAACTTGGTGCTTGCCAACTATAATAGAGCAAATCTCCTATAAAACCGGTACCTGGTGCCTGAAAATTACCAAAGATGACAAAATACATGCTTTCGCTATGTTTCGGATGAACACCGGCATCAGAGACAACGACAGCAAAACCTTTATGATTTACACTTCTGCGAACGACTAGCGAAATCCTGACAATAATCCGTGCTTGAGCAACTGTTCGAGCGTGCCTGTTTTACCCTCGCAAACCGGTGGTGGTTGAACCGGAGCAGGTTGAAGAAGCCCGGTTCTACAACATCATCTGTCACTTCACCGCCCGCGCCATGGGGCTGGAAGAGAAACGGGTATTGGTACTTTTAATGGTTTAACGTCGTATCTCTTCACCAGTAATGATCAAGATACATCAGGGAGCAAACCATAAACGTTCTTATGATTCTCACATCCCACGACCAGATGGGCGACACCGGCCACAAAACCGGCTTCTGGCTGGACGAATTTACTGCGCCCGACGATGCCCTCACCGAAGCGGGGGAACCCCTGGTCAGTGGTCGCAAAGTCACCGGGTTTACCAATACTGAGGAAGAGGCGGTACAACTGACCGGAGTAGTGCCGTTTCTGGTCGAGGATATGCTCAAAAGTAAGGGCGGCGAATACAGCCGGGG
>JBDNIR010000094.1:0-6052 GCA_041688195.1 Marinobacter sp. | reverse complement strand
CCACTTGATCACCCACCACTACCACTCGAATATCGCGATCAATAGGCAGATATTCCTGCACATACAGCACGTCGGCGCTGTCATGGTAGCGACGCCAGTCCTCTGCGTTTTCAATCAGCCAGACACCCTCCCCCATACTCGCTTTCGGGTGCTTGGCAAGCCGAGGGTACGAAAAATGTTGAATGAGACAAGGTGCATGATTGGTTAATAACTGACCTGTGAGGTCGAGCATTCTATGCCGGTTTCGGTGTTAGGCAAGCATTATCAGAAGCCCTGCTTCTTGGTGCCCGTTCGCGCTTTCGCTTCCAACGGATTCTCTGGCCAGGGATGCTTCGGATAGCGACCGCGCATGTCTTTCCGGACCTCCTGATAAGTGTGTTGCCAGAAACTCCCGAGGTCGCTGGTAATAGCCAGCGGTCTCCGGGCTGGCGACAACAGGTGAATAACCACGGGTACCCGGCCCTCCGCAATCCGGGGCGTTTCTTGCCAGCCAAACAGCGCTTGCAGTTTGGCGGCCAGTATCGGCCCGTTTTCAGCCGTGTAGTCCAGCGGCACATTTTGACCTGCAGGAATCACCAGGGTTTCCGGCGCCAGTTGGTTCAGGAGCCGCTGCTGGTCATAGCTGAGCAGATTGCTCAACGCCGACGATAAGTCCAGCTTCTTCAGGTCAGACCATCGGGCCATGCCCGGCATAAACGGACCTAGCCAATCCTTCAGCGTTGCCGACAGCTGAGTTTCACCGACATCCGGCCAGCTGTCGCCAAACTGCGCGCGCAGCAGGGTCACCCTGGCACACCACTGCCGGGCTTTGGGTGACCAGGGTAAACTGTCCAGCCCTTTGGTAAGGACCGCGTCCAGCAGTGCCCGCTGGATCAGGGCCGGTGCGGGTTTGGGCAGGGCCCGCTCAGCCAGTACCAGTTTACCGAGGCACTGTTGACGGCGCGCAACGATGGTGCCCCGGTGGTCATCCCAGACCACCTCATCCAGCGATACCAGGCGCTGACTGAAGTCCTCCTTCAACCACATCGGATCAAGGGGGGCGGCCAGATAAATCAGCGCTTCCCGGGCCTGGCCATCAAGGTCGGCGCAGGCCAGCCACGGGTATCGCGCCAAGGGATCGTCCGCCCGCAACGCTGCGCCCCGGCCATTACTCAGCAGGTAGCGGGCTGATTGGCCGGATCGCTGACGCGCAATGCGATCCGGGTAAGCAAGCGCCAACAAACGTCCAACTGTTTCGGGACTTACAGCCTCCCTGCCTTGCTTTTCTCCAGCTTGGGTCCAACGCGTGACGGCTTTCCGGATAGCGGTAAGCCGGCTTGCATCAAGGCCCGGTACCTGTTCTTCACCACGCAGTACCCGCACCCGCTGATGCATATCGGCGCCGCCGCGCTGACCCAGCAGGTCGCGCTCTTCCAATAGGGCGGTCAGCTGTGCCGATAACACCGGCCAACCCAGAGCCCGGCCCCGCAGCATCATGTGGGCAAGGCGCGGATGACAACCCAGAGCGCGGGCCGCTTTACCAAGATCTGTGATTGCTCCGTCAACATCAAGCAGGTCCAACCACTTCAGCAGGTCAACCGCTTGCTGCCAGTGCGCCGACGGTGGTGGATCGATCCAGGCCAGATCATCCGGAGAACGGGCGCCCCACTGGGCCAGTTCCAGCACCATGGATGTCAGATCGGCCTGCTGTATTTCAGGCGGCGTAAATTCCCTCAAGCCGAATTGGTCGGCTTCGCTCCAGAGTCGGTAGCAAACGCCCGGTTCTATCCGTCCTGCCCGGCCCTTGCGTTGTTCCGCCGCCGCCCAGGAGACCCGTTCCGTCACCAATCGCGTCATCCCGCTGTTGGCATCGAACACCGCGCGCCGTTGCTGGCCGCTATCAATAACCACCCGGATGCCCTCAATCGTCAGACTGGTTTCGGCAATTGCCGTGGCCAGAACAACCTTGCGCTCACCCTTGGCTGCAGGAGCAATGGCCAGATCCTGTCGGGCGCTGGTCAGGTTGCCATACAACGGGGCGACCTGAGTGCCTGCGGGTAATCTGTGTTGCAATGCTTGCTCGATACGCCGGATCTCACCCGCACCGGGCAGGAAAACCAACAGCGATCCGGGCTCGGTGTTCAAGGCATGCTGGATAACCGCTTCAACCTGGTCTTGCAACCTGTTTCGGCCTGTAACAGGGGCATAATGCACCGCCACCGGAAACGCTCGGCCTTCGCTGGTCAGTACCGGCGCATCTTCCAGTAAGCGGGCGAGGGGCGCGGTATCGAGTGTTGCTGACATCACCACGACTCTGAGATCTTCCCGCAACGCCTGCTGGGATTCCCGCACCAGCGCCAGACCAAGGTCGGCCTGCAGGGAACGTTTGTGGAACTCATCGAACAGGATTGCTGCATAGCGTTCCAGGGCGGGATCGTCCTGAATCAACCGGGTCAGGATGCCTTCTGTCACCACTTCAATACGGGTATGGCGGGAGATTTTACTGTCGAGGCGGGTTCTATAACCCACCCGCTGGCCAGGCTGTTCGCCCAGTTGAGATGCCATGAACCTTGCCGCCGACCGCGCCGCCAAGCGACGAGGCTCCAGCATCAGTATCGTTTTACCTTGCACCCAGTCAGCCTGTAGAAGGGCAGGCGGAACACGGGTGGTTTTGCCCGCACCCGGTGGGGCCTGAAGCAGGACCGTGTTTCGGGTGGCCAGTACCTCCATTAGCTGCGGCAGCATTGCATCAATCGGTAACACCGCAACCTCCCTGGCTATCGATGGCATTCAATATGTGGTTCCATACCCGTCAACGGTATTGCCAGCATTGGGGACGGGACCAGCGTGGCCTGGACAAACACCCCGCCATTGGCGACGCCATCTAGAGGTCGCGAGAAGGCGACATTACGGGAAGCAGGGTTCCAGGACGAGCGCGTCAGCCAGCTCTGGGGTGCTGGGCCTTGGCCCACTGGTAGATTTTCTCGAAGGCGTCGGCCACGGTTTCAGGTGTATGTGGCGGTTGCAGGACTGCCGCCATCTGGCCCGCCGGACTGATCAACGCCAGGTGTCCGCTGTGATCGACGTAGGTCACCCCCTCCGTTTCGCGATGCACGAAAACCGCATTCAGGCTCTTGGCGAGATTTCTGAGGGTGTCCAGTTCACCGGTAACACCGTGGAAGTCAGGGCCGAAGAAATTCAGGTACTGTTGTAGTTTTTCCGGGGTGTCGTGCTCCGGGTCCGCGCTGATCAGCAGGTAATCAGGCTGAGGCAGATCAGCCGGCATCAACTTGTCCGCCTGCCGCAGCATCGCCATGGTCGCGGGGCAGATATCCGGGCAATTTGTGTAGCCGATAAAAGCGAAGGTCCAGCGGCCTTTCAGATTGGCCTCAGTTACCGGCTCTCCGGTTTCGCTGGTAAGTTCGAAGGAGGCTACGGGCTGTCCTTGCTCGTACACAAAAGTATTCATCTTACTAAGATCCGGCGCAGGCGGGGGTTCGGTGCTGGCAGACTGCATGACCTGGCGGGAGACAACAAAACCAAAAATCAGGGCGACCGCCAACACCAATACAACCACGGTACGACGAATCGTGCTGCTCATAACTGCTCCACAACCGGTGCTTAAAAGTAGATAAAGTGATCGACCAGCAAAAACACAAAAAGTGCCATTAGATAAGTAATCGAGTACTTGAAGGTGGCCAGCGCCACCATTCGGTCATCGCCTCTGAGCAACCGCACCGCGTACTGCAGAAAACGCAGACCTAACACCACGGCAGCCACCAGATAGATCGGGCCAGACATACCCGTGACAAACGGTAGTAAGCTGACGGCCAGCATCATAAGAGTATAGAGCACGATGTGAATTTCGGTATACCGGTTGCCATGGGTCACCGGCAACATGGGGATTCCGGCCTTGGCGTACTCTTCCTTGCGATGAATGGCCAAGGCCCAGAAGTGCGGCGGGGTCCAGGCAAAAATGATCAGCACCAGCAGCAGGGCATGGCCCTCTACCTGACCGGTGACGGCGGTCCAGCCCAATAACGGAGGCATAGCACCAGCAAGTCCGCCGATTACAATATTCTGGGGCGTCGCACGCTTAAGGTAGAGCGTATACACACCGGCGTAACCCACCAGCGACGCCAACGTCAACCAGGCGGTCAGCGCGTTGACTTGCCACACCAGAATCAACATACCGGCCAGAGCCAGGGAGGTTGCAAATACCAAGGCATCAAACGGGCTGATCTTACCCGTAGCGACCGGACGTTTACGGGTCCGGGCCATTACGGTATCAATCTTCTGGTCCACAACGTGATTAATCACTGCAGCCGCACCCGCCAGCAGCGCTATGCCGATATTACCGAATACCAGCACAGACCAGTGGGGCACGCCGGGAGCCGCCAGCAACATGCCGATAATGGCTGTCAGCATCATCAATGCGACAACCCGTGGCTTGGTCAGCTCAAGAAAATCCTTCCAGGAGATTTTCTGAATGCCGTTACCCTCAATAGTTAGGGTTTTGGCGTGTTCACTCATGCAGTTGTCTCCTGATATCTTGTTTTTGTACCAACGATTCCGGCGCCATAATCGCGCCGACAGCCCTGAAGGCGCCACAACAAATTGACCACACTGATTAGCAGGCCTGCCCCCATAGCGTTGTGGGTGACCGCAACGGATAACGGAATGTGGAACACTACGTTAGCAAGACCTAGCAGAATCTGTGCACACAATACCACGGCAACCAGCCCGACGGCTGCCCGCAATGGGGTATTTTTTGTACGACGCCATAATGCCGAAAGCAGACCCGCAAAGTAAACCAGAACCACCAATGCCCCTATCCGGTGCATCATATGAATAGCGACGCGGCCATCGGCGGTGAGCTGGCCGCCAAGGTAATTAGGGCCAACCGACTGGGTGATGTCGAAGCCATGCTGAAAATCCATCTCTGGCCACCACTGGCCCTGACAGGTCGGCAATTCAGTGCAGGCCACGGCAGCATAGTTTGCTGCGGTCCAGGCCCCCATCGCGACCTGAAGGATCACCAGCATCAGCCCGCCGTAAAGCCAGGAACGCAGTCGCGAGAGAGAGGCGGCCGTGACGGGCTCAATACCCGGTTTTCGACCGCGCAGGCGAAGTGTCAGTAAGGCCAGCAGGCTCAGTGTCGTGAAACCACCCAGTAAATGCAAAGCGACGATCTGGGGCCACAGTTTCAGGGTGACCGTCCACATACCGAAAGCGCCCTGCAGCAAAATAAAGAACGCCAGGAAAATTGGCAGTCGCACGGGAACGCCCGTTTTTCGGTGACGGATACTGTAAACCGCCAGCCCGAAAACGATCAGCCCGAGAATGCCGGCAGCATAACGGTGGATCATCTCTGGCCAGCCCTTGGACACATCGACCGGAGCATGGGGGAAACGGGCCTCTGCAATGGCAATACTGGCTTCGCTCTGAGGCACCCCGATAAAGCCGTAACAGCCTGGCCAATCCGGGCACCCCAGCCCTGCATCGACTAACCGGGTCCAGGCTCCCAGCATCATCACCATTACGGCGAACAGCGTGGCCACCAGAGCAGCGCGACCCATCTGTTGAAACCGGTCAATTTCATAGAATGTATTTTTGTTCAACGCACAGCCCTCGGGTATTGAGGCATCAGCCAATCTGTGACAACTTCATCAATTGCTTGAGATCCTCAAGCATCTGCTTGCCGGAATGATCCGTGTTGTATCGCATCATGATATTGCCGAACGGGTCGACCAGAAGAATCTCCGGAGCCCTGTCGGGCTTAACCCCCTCCGGCCAGGCTGGCAACGAACCCGACTGACTTTTGAGCTGTTCCATGGTCGCGTATTCATCGTTCCAGCGCGCTGCGAGATCCGCTGGCACCTGTTCAAGGTAAGCTGCGCGGCTCAACCTGTCAGCATTCTTGCCCAGGGCGATATTGACCTGACGCGCCAGATACAGCAGTTCTTCACACTCTGCAGTGCACGGTCCGGCGGCGACGAGCATTAACCATTCTGCAGTCTCCACCTCGGGGCCGAATCGATCAGAGAGCGGTTCTCCATCGGCACCGTTAAGT
>JBDNIR010000460.1:0-7999 GCA_041688195.1 Marinobacter sp. | reverse complement strand
GGCGACCGACATCGGCGTGCCGTTCCACCCCGCGGCCAAGGAGTTCTACGCCGAGCGCGGCGTATCGGGCATGTGATGAACCACAGCTGACGATTCGACCGGACGGGGCCATCGTGCCCCGTCCGGCATCTGCGCTTTCGAGACGTGGGGCACGCCCTGCGACCGACGGAAGTCGGCCCTCAATCTCTTGACGCGGGAAGCCTCCATGAAACTGTCGATATTCCTTGAAAAAATGCCTTTGATCGCCCGAATTTCACGGCTGCTGCTGATCGGCTTCGCCTTCTGGCATGTGTACGTCGCATTCGCGGGGCCGCCAAACCCCTACATCTTGCGCGGTGTTCACGTCGCGCTGGCGTTGCTGTTGATCTATCTGACAGTGGACCGCAAAGGGGTGCGCACGGACGTTCCGCGCTGGTACGATGTGATAATCGGCCTCGTGGCGATGGGGGCGGCGCTCTATCCGTCGTTCAATCTCAATTACATCACGCTGCGGTTCCTTTACGTCGATCCGCTGCTTCCCATCGACATCGTCGCCGGCATCACGCTGGTCGTGCTGGTTCTGGAAGCGACGCGCCGTATGTTGGGGCCCATGCTGCCGATCACGGCGATCCTGTTCATGGGCTACGGGCTGGCGTTCACCTCCACCCTGCCGTCGGTGATCCTTGAACAGCTGACCATGACGACCGAAGGCATCTTCGGCATCCCCGTCGCCGTTTCGGCGACGTATATGGTGATGTTCATCCTGTTCGGATCCCTGGTTGAAAAAATGGGCGTCGGGCAGATGTTCATGGATTTCGCCGTGGCGATCACGGGCCGTCAGGCCGGTGGCCCGGCAAAGGTCGCCTGCACCACCTCCGTGCTGTTCGGCTCGGTCTCCGGCTCCGCCGTGGCCAACGTGATGACAACGGGCGTATTCTCCATCCCGCTGATGAAGCGCATGGGCTTCAGGCCCGCCTTTGCCGGCGCGGTCGAAGCCGTGGCATCTACCGGCGGGCAGATCATGCCGCCGGTGATGGGCGCTGCGGCGTTCGTCATGGCCGAATACCTCGGCGTCGGATACCTGACGGTCGCCAAATACGCGCTGGCGCCTGCGGCCCTTTTCTACGTCGCGCTGTTCGCCGCCGTTCACTTCCAAGCCAAGCGTAGCGGCATCGGATCGGTCCCCAAGGAGGACCAGGTGCCGCTTAAAGAAGTGCTGGTCGAGCGTGGCCACCTATTCGCGCCGCTGGTCATCATCGTCACCGTCCTGATGATGGGGTATTCCGCGCCCTACGCGGCACTTTGCGGGTTCCTGTCCGTGGTACCGGTCGCCGCCCTGCGCAAGAGCACGCGGCATTACGTGACCATAGACAATATCCTGGACGCGCTGGAAGGCGGCATGCGCAACGTGCTGACGATCGCCGCGGCCACGGCCTGTGCCGGTATCGTGGTCGGCGTGATCGACATTACCGGCCTTGGGCTGGATTTCTCCAACTTCGTGATCGAAGCGGCGCAGGGCAAGCTTGTCATCGCACTGTTGCTGTCGATGGTCGCTGGCATCATCCTCGGCATGGGGATGCCCACGACGCCGGCCTATATCGTGCAGGTGGCCTTGCTGGTGCCTGCACTGGTCAAGCTGGGTGTGCAGGTCGAAGCCGCGCACCTCTTCGTGTTCTACTTCGCGATCCTGTCGGCCATCACACCCCCCGTGGCAATGGCGGTCTACGCCGCCAACACCCTGTCGCAGGCCAAGATCCTCGAGGCCAGCTGGGCCGCGATCAAGCTGGGGGTGACCGGGTTCATCGTGCCGTTCATGTTCGTGTACGAACCCGCGATCCTGATGCAGGGTAGCGTAACGCACATCACGCTTGTCATTGCGCAGGCCACCGTTGGCGTGATCATCCTGGCCGCAGCATTGCAACGCTACTTCTTCGGGAAACTGCCCGTCTGGCTTTCGATTGTGCTGTTTATCGGGTCAATTTGCCTGATTTTTCCAGACTGGCGGCTGACGGTGGCGGGCTTCATCATCGCAGGCGGGATCCTGGCATTGCAAAAGGCTAGGTACCGTGATGCGCCTGGACGCACTGCGACAAGCAACTGAACCGACGAATGAAACGGAGCGATACCACATGCAGCGACACGTCACGACCAAGGGCCGCACCGGCGGACAGGTACTCGTCGATCAACTTCTGATCCACGGGGCCGACACCGCCTACTGCGTGCCTGGCGAAAGCTATCTCGAAGTGCTGGACGCGTTGCACGATGTGAAGGACCGGTTCACCCTGATAAATGCGCGCCACGAAGCGGGAGCGGCCAACATGGCCGAAACCTACGGGAAACTAACGGGTAGACCGGGTATCTGCATAGTCACCCGCGGCCCCGGTGCCTGTCACGCGGCCATCGGGGTGCATATCGCGCAGCAAGACAGCACGCCGATGATCCTTCTAGTCGGTCAGATTGCGCGAGACACCACCGACCGCGAGGCCTTTCAGGAGGTCGATTACCGCGCGATGTTTGGTCCCATCGCAAAATGGGCCGCGCAGATTGATGATGCACGGCGGATCCCCGAATACATGGCCCGCGCGTTTCGCGTGGCCACGTCGGGGCGTCCCGGTCCTGTCGTAGTATCCCTGCCCGAAGACATGCTGACCGACATGGTTGAGGTGGAGGATGCCCGTCCCTACACCGCCACCCACGCCGATCTCTCCATCGCCAGCCTCGATGCATTGAAGGCTGAAATCGCAGGCGCTGAACGGCCACTACTGCTGCTGGGAGGTTCGGGATGGTCGGATGAAAGTGCGGCGGCCATCACGCGCTTTGCCGAGGTCAACCGCATCCCGGTAACCTGTTCGTTCCGCCGTCAGGACATCGTAGATAACCTTTCGCCCGTTTTTGCGGGGGATTTCGGCACGTCCACGGCGCCCACGCTCTATACGCACCAACGCGAGGCTGATCTGCTGGTCGTGATCGGTGCGCGTCTGGGCGAGATGACGACCAACACCTATACCATGATCAAGTCGCCCAATCCGCAGACGCGGCTGGTGCATCTCTATCCCGACCCGGATGAGATCGGTCGCGTCTATTCGCCGGATCTGGGGGTTGCGGCATCGTCCGCCTCCGCAGCGGCGGTGCTGGACGGGATCGATCTGGGCCGGGCCGACGCCTGGGGCGACTGGTGCGACCGGTTGCACGACGATTACCTGACCGACAGCGATGCACCCAATGGAGACGGCTGGGACCTGGACATGGGCGTGGCCCTGACACAGCTGCGCGACAGCCTGCCCGACGACATGATCGTCACGCTGGACGCGGGCAACCACACTGGCTGGGCACAGCGGTTCCTGCGCTTCGGCCGGCCAGGCCGGATCATCGGATCGACCTGCGGCGCAATGGGCTATTCGGTGCCCTCCGCAGTGGCCGCTTCCATCGCCGAGCCGGACCGGTTGGTGCTGTCATTCGTCGGCGACGGTGGTTTCATGATGAGCGGCAACGAGCTGGCGACGGCAGCGCAATACGGCGGGCGGCCCATCGTGCTGGTGTTCAACAACGGCATTTACGGTACGATCCGCATGCACCAGGAACGCGATCACCCCGAAAGGATATCGGGCACGACGCTCAAGAACCAAGATTTTGTAAAGATGGCCGAAGGTTTGGGTGCGTACGCTGAGCGGGTGACTAAAACGGCGGACTTCGCCGCCGCGTTCGAGCGGGCCCGCGCCTGCGGGCGGCCCGCCGTGATCGAATTGGTGACGGACCCCGACCAGATTTCGACACGCACGACGATTGGCAAGCTGCGCGACGCCGCACGAAAGAAAGCCAACGGCTGACCACGCCTGAAAAGGAGCCTATAATGTCCGCGATAAACCTGCGCCCCGCTGCCTCATCTGTGGCGGGCGATGGTGCCAATCTGATCGACAGACTGAAGAATGCCATCGGCGCGGCCCATGTGCTGACAAATCCATCCGACATGGCCACGCGACTGGTCGAGGATCGCGGGCTTTTCTCCGGGACGGCACTGGCGGTCCTGCGGCCCGGCAGTACTGCCGAAGTTTCGGAATGCGTCCGCCTGTGCCGCGCGGCTGGCGTCCCGATCGTGCCGCAGGGCGGCAATACTGGTCTCGTCGGCGGGGGCGTCCCGGATGGCGGCATGATCCTCACCACGCAAAGGCTCAACCGCATCCGCGAGGTCGATGCGACAAATGCCACAATGACCGTCGAAGCGGGTTGTATTCTGGCCAGCATTCAGCTGGCGGCGGATGAAGTTGATGCTTTGTTCCCGTTGTCGCTGGCGTCGGAAGGCTCCTGCCAGATTGGTGGCAACCTCTCTACGAATGCGGGCGGCACGGCGGTTCTGCGCTATGGCAATACCCGCGATCTCGTGTTGGGGGTTGAGGTCGTGCTGCCCGATGGCCGGGTGCTGAACGACCTCAACGGTCTGCGCAAGAACAACACCGGCTATGACCTGCGTAACTTGTTTATCGGTGCCGAAGGTACGCTGGGCATCATCACGGCAGCGGTTCTCAAGCTCTTCCCCAAGCCGGTCGCACGCGCCACGGCGCTTGTCGCCTGCGCCGGGCCGGACACGGCGCTGACGCTCTACAGCCGGATGCGGGGCAGCAACGCCGATACCCTGTCCACCTTCGAATACATCGAACGGCCCGGCCTTCAGATGGTGATCGACCACGCGCCGGGCTGCACCGATCCGATGGCGCGGGCACATCCCGCCTACTGCCTGATCGAACTGACCAGTGGTAGCGCGCAGGACAATATGGATGCCCGCATGGAAGCCGCCCTTGAAGCTGCGTTCGAAGCTGAAGAAATTACCGACGCCGTCATCGGCGCATCAGAGGCGCAGAAGGACGCACTCTGGGCGCTGCGCGAAAATCTCTCCGAAGCGCAGAAGCCCGAAGGCGCGTCGATCAAGCATGATGTGTCGGTGCCGGTTTCGCGGGTGGCCGATTTCATCGCCACGGCAAAAGCCGCCTGCCTGAACCACATGCCCGGCCTGCGCCCCTGCCTCTTCGGGCACTTCGGTGACGGCAATCTGCATTTCAACCTATCGCGCCCGACGAACATGTCGGACGCGGATTTTCTGGCCGAATACCCGGCCTTCAACCGGATCGTGCATGACATCGTGCACCTGATGGGCGGATCCATTTCCGCCGAACACGGCATTGGGCGGGCCAAGCGCGCCGAACTACGCCGCTACAAGGATCCCGTCGCACTTGAATTGATGCAGCAAATCAAATCGGCCATCGACCCCGTCAATCTGATGAACCCGGGCAAGGTGCTCTAGCAGGCGGCGTCACCCGCGCCCGGCATAGGGCATCTTGGTCGCCATCACCGTCACGAACATCGCGTTCGCCGATGGAGACAATCCCGCCATGTACGACAGTGTCCGCGCCACATCCGCGACGTCCATGCGCGGCTCTGGCGCGAGGGTGCCGTCAGGTTGCAGAACGCCGCTTCTCATCCGCTCCGTCATTTCGCTCGCGGCATTGCCGATGTCGATCTGACCGCAGGCGATCTCATGCTTGCGCCCGTCCAGCGACAGCGCCCGCGTCAGCCCGGTAATCGCGTGTTTCGTCGCCGTGTAGGGCGCGGACAGAGGGCGTGGCACATGCGCGGAAATCGACCCGTTGTTTATAATGCGCCCGCCCTGCGGCACCTGCCGCTTCATCAGGCCGAAGGCCGCGCGCGCGCAAAGGAAAGATCCAGTCAAGTTGGTCGTGACTATGTCGTTCCAATCATCGACCGACAGTGCGTCGATCTCCACCGCAGGACCATTGCGGCCCGCATTGTTGAAGAGCAGGTCCAGACGTCCGAAGCCTTGCTCGATCCGGTCGAAAAGAGCAATCACGTCCACTTCACGCCCCACGTCCGCCGCGACCGCCAGATGTCCCTCACCTTCCAGTCCGGCGCAGACCTGATCCAGTGGCTCCTGCCGCCGCCCGGTCAGGATAACGTTGAAACCATCGCGGGCGAGCGCCTCGGCGCAGGCACGACCGACGCCGCTGCCGGCACCTGTAATAAGTGCGTTTCTCTTTTCCATTCCGCTTTTGCGCTCCTTGAGGTACCTAGTGCTTTGCGTTCTAAGAACTTTAATATAAAATATTCCAAAAGGCAGCAGAATTCCACACCACCGTGCGGAGGGCCGTTCGAGGGCAAAAGCAAGATGATCGACTTTTACAGGTGCGGGTATAAGCGAACAGAACCCGGTCGATATTCTGGCCTATCGCTATCCGGTCCTGACGGTGCGGGCCAACACCGATCCGGAGCTTGTCTACACCTTCATCAAGGCCCTGGATGAGACCTACGACATGTATAAGGACGCCACGGCGGTTATGCCTCGCTGGCGTCTGTCGGAAGCCGGTACACCGGCCATCGACGTGCCGTTTCATGCCGGTGCCATCCGTTACCTGAAAGAGAAAGGTATCTGGACTGACGAGCACCAGGCCTGGAACGAAGCGCGTACCGAGCGTTTGAACGCACTGCGGGATGCCTGGCCGAAGGCCGTGGCGGAAGCGGAAGACAAAAGCGACGAAGAGTTCGCGGCTATCTGGGAAAAACATCGTATGGAAACTTTGAATTCCCTGTGATTTTTAACTGAGCAAGTTCCAACCGGGAGCGCTCCGCAGCCTTCCGGTTCGGTTCCTTTTTCTAGAGTGTCCCCTTTATGAAACCCTCATCAGACGCCTCTGCCGAACCTGCCAATACGCCTGACTCTCCTTCTGGCCGTCTCCAGGGCTTCGCCTACTGGTGCGCTATGGGGCTGGGGTCGCTGGGTTTTCTGATGGCGATTAACCAAACGTTCAACCTGAAAATTTTGGGCTTCCAGCCGCTGGGCAACGCCTACCTTTATTATCTGATCGGTATTTTTCTTGCGGCTGCCTTCCTGTGTTTTCCGGCCTGGTCGGGGGCTCGTCATCGGGTGTCCTGGTACGACTGGCCACTGGCGCTAGCGGCCTTGGGTGCCTGTGGTTATCTGGGCTACCACGGTTTGATCATGATCCAGCTGGGCTGGGATTATATGGCGCCAATCGAGGCTACCGCCGCTTCTGCGGTCTTGCTGGTGTTGGTGCTGGAAGGTGTTCGCCGCAGTCGCGGCGGCCCGGCCAAGGTGTCGGTGTTGTCCAGTGGTATTCTTGGTAGCCTGTCGGGGAGCGTGATCTCCAACATCCTGACCACCGGCCCGATTACCATTCCCACCATGAAGAAGACCGGTTACCCCGCTCATTACGCGGCCGCGATCGAGGCTTGCGCCTCTACCGGCGGTACGCTGATGCCGCCGATTATGGGCGCGGTGGCCTTCATTATGGCGTCGTTTCTGGGGGTGCCGTACTCGGAAATCATTATTGCGGCGTTCCTGCCGGCGTTGCTGTTCTATCTGGCGTTGCTTTTCCAGGTTGATATCTATGCCGCCAAGCGTGGCCTCAAGGGCATGCCGGAAGCGGACATACCGAGCCTGAAAGAGACCCTGAAAGACGGCTGGCCGTACCTGCTCAGCCTGGTGATGCTGATCTACATGTTGCTGTTCATGCGATTGGAGGCCTATGCGCCTTACTACGCCACCGTGGTGTTGCTAGGCATCTCGATGTTCAAGCGCCGGCACCGGCTTAATCTCAAGCGTGCGCTGGCGTTTATCTGGGATCTGACCACCAGCGTTTCAAATCTGGTGGCTATTCTGGCAGGCATTGGCCTGGTGGTGGGTGGCCTGTCCTACACGGGAGTGGCCGGTGCCTTCTCCCGCGAGTTGTTGCTCTACGCAGATGGCAGCGTCCCATTGATGCTGGCGGCGGGCGCGGTGACCAGTTTTGTGCTGGGCATGGGGATGACCGTCAGTGCGTGCTACATCTTCCTCTCCATTTTGCTGGCGCCGGCGCTGGTCAGCGCGGGGCTTAACCCGCTGGCCAGCCACCTGTTCATCTTATACTGGGGCATGATGTCCTACATTACTCCGCCGGTGGCCCTTGCAGCGATTACTGCAGCCGGTGTCGCAGGCGCAAGTGGCAGCAAAACG